>JAFGEX010000315.1 GCA_016931355.1 bacterium | reverse complement strand
GGAAAATACCCGGCCAGGAATCCGATCAATCCGAGAACGGCCATGGAAAGAGCGGCCACCTGCAGCGAAAGAACGGGATGCCCCACATAATCCTCGATCGGCATGAGGGAAATGACCTTGATCAGCAGAAAGGAAAAGAAAAATCCCACGGCGGCTCCCATGCCGATGATGATGAAGGCTTCCAGAATGAACTGACCCAGGATATGGCTTCTCCGGGCCCCGACCGACCGGCGTATTCCGATCTCATGGGTTCTCTCCTGAACGACCACATACATGATGTTGGCCAGTCCGATGCCCCCGACCGTCAGCGTGAATATCCCGATGATGGTCATGAAGATGTTGAAGCCGAGCGTGAAGTAAAAGATGAACTTGTCCTGTTCGGTTGTGTCCCAGATGCCGAGGGCCTGCTTGTCGTTCGGATCGAACTGGAATTTTTTTCCGAATGCCTCGTAGATTTTGGCCTGAACGGTCTTGGCCTGCCTGGGATCCCGGATCTGGTACACGATGTTCTCAATGTATTGATCGCCGAAGAAGGCCGCATGGGTCGATACCGGAATAAAGGCCCTGTCCTGGTCCTGGGCGTTGTAAGAGGAGGGCTGTATTTTCTTTTTCAGAACGCCGATCACAAGGAAAGGCGAGGTATTGATCAAGATGTATTCCCCGACCGCGTTCTTGTCGTTTCCAAAGAGATATTCCTTGAGCTTGTTGCCGAGGAACACCACCCTTTTTTTATCCCGGATGTCGAGATCGTCGATCCATCGCCCGCCGGGTTCCGTCTGGATGTTGCGCATGTCCGCGTATTCCGGAAGAACGCCGGAGATGTTCGGGCGGTTGACCTGTTCGCCGACCTTGACCGGTGTGCCCCAGCGGCTGTACTCCGGGCTGATGGCTGAAAGCTCGGGTATCTGTTTCCTGAGGATCTCCGCATCCTCCTCGCGAAACCGGATCGAACGGTCTCTTCCGTAGCCCTTGTAGGCGACGCTGGTCCGGCCCGGCCAGAGTATCGCAATGCTCTCTCCCATGCCGTGCATGTTTTTCCGCATCGAACGCTGCACGCCTGCGCCGAAGGCCAACAGCACGATCATGGTCACGGTTCCCCAGATGATGCCGAACAGGGTCATGGCCGTGCGCGACTTGTACTGGCGCAGGGTGTGGAGAATTTCACTGATCATGTCCTTGAGGGTGTCCATCACACGGCCCGCTCAGGTGATTTCCTTGGTTTCCTTCTCCAGCACCTCCTGGCCGTCATCCAGTCCGGATTTGATTTCAATTTGGATGGCGTCGCTCAGGCCTGTTTCCACGTAAACTTCCTTCGAATTCTTTTCGCCCTCCGGGATGCGGACAAAGGCCGAGTCGTTCCGGAACGTGATCACCCTTTCGGGAATGGACAGGACGCTGTCCTTCTTGGCAATAATGATGTTGGCATTGGCCGAAAAGCCCGCACGCAGGATTGCGCCCTGGGCGTCGTCGATCAGAACCTCCACCGGGAAAACGGTTGTGTTTTCCTGCTTCCTCGCCTTCAGGGAGATGAGTTTCACACGGCCCTTGACGGTTTTTCCGGGCAGGGCCCCGACCTGAAGTTCCGTATCCATGCCTTCCTTGATTTTCCCAACATCGATTTCGTCCACCGTCCCCTTGAAAATGAGCTGCTTCATGTCCGCCATCTTGATCAGTTCAGTCCCGGCCTGGTAGGAGGTGAGCGGTACGACCGGGTCGCCGAGGTTGACGGTTTTTTCGAGTATGAACCCCGTGATCGGGGAGAGGATCACCGATTCGATGCTCGTGTTTTCTATCTTGATCTTTCCCTTTTCGATGAGTTGCAGGCGCTCCTCGGCTATCTTTCTGTTCAGATCCGCCTCGTCATACTGGCGGCGCAGCACTTCGTAGTCATAATCGGAGATCAGGCCTTTTTTCTTGAGTTCCTCGTTCCTCACCAGCTCGCGCTTCAGGGTATTCAGGGTGATATTCACCATTTCGACATGGCGCTTGGCTTCCGCAAGCTCAATGGGAGTGGGATCCGGCTTGACTTCCAAAAGCGGTTCGCCCTTTTCAACGAAGTCTCCGACTTCCACGAACAGCTTTCCGACCACTCCGGAAATCTTCGATTTGACCGCGATTTCATTCACGGGTTCCAGGGATCCGACGGCCAAAGCCTTGTCTATGATGTTTTTTTTCTCGACCTTGACGGTCTTGGGTCCGTCGGTTTTTTTCTTTCCCGCAACGGCCAGGGCCATTCCGGCGATAATGACGACGGCCGGTATGATGAACCATAAATGTTTTTTGCGAAACTTCATCGTCCCGACTCCTCCGTTGATTTTTCCGTCCGGGGTGGGGGATTTCCCACACAGGGGGATTCCTGTTTCTATAAATCTATACGGGACGGATCCCAAAAGGTTACAGCGGATCAAAAATCATGTTGATTTTATGACCGCGGAGAATTAGATTGATTGCGTTTTGGAATATTTTTGTCGATGCGCCCCGGGGGGCGTGAAAGAGGCTGCCCTTGTTGAGCCGGATGACCCGAAACAAATCCATGCCATCCACTGCGACGATCCTTCTCTTGATTTTATCCGGCTCCATCCCCGTCCGGACCCGCACGCAGACTCTGGTAGAGGAATCCGCCTCCAAACGCATCCTGGTTCCTTCCGCTGCGGTCAGCGTATCCTGGCGAATCCGGTTGGATTTCGACGACTCGGCCTGGCAGGCGGCCCAGGGGGGCGTCGGATACGAAAGGGATTCGGGATACGAGTCCTGGATACAGACGGATGTTTCCGGCCGGATGCATGCGAGCAGCGCGGATCCGAACAACACCTGTTACATCCGCATTCTTTTCAATGCGGATCCAGCCTCGATTCCGCCCAACTCGAGGTTGAAACTGAACATCCGTTTCGATGACGGTTTTATCGCCTGCCTGAACGGCGTCAAGATCGCGGAGGCCAATGCGCCCGCCAGTCCTGCCTGGAATTCAGCTGCAACGGACTACGCCGAGGCCGGGGCCGTGCCTTCGTCTTTCGACGTGACTGCGTTCCTTCCGGCGCTGCGCTCGGGCGGCAACCTCCTGGCCGTTCAGGGGCTCAATCACTCCGCAGCCAGCTCCGATTTCCTCATCACCGTATCGCTGACTCTGGAAGAAAATCCGCTGAAGGATTTTTCCTCGAACCTTCCCATCGTCATCCTGGATACGCGGAGCCGGGATATCCCCAATTCACCGAAGATCCCGGCGGACATGCGAATCCTGGACAGGGGTAAAGGGGAAAGAAATGACCTGACCGATACCTCCTGCACGTATCAAGGCGTCATCGGAATCGAACTCCGGGGATCCTCTTCGCTGAGCTATCCTAAAAAGAACTATGCTTTCGAAACACGGGATGATTCCGGCAACGCTCTGAACGTCAGCCTCCTCGGGATGCCGCAGGAGAACGACTGGATTTTTTACGGCCCCTTCTCGGACCGGTCCCTGATGCGCGATGTGCTGATGTTTCATGTTTCGAACGAAATGGGGCGTTATGCGAGCCGTTCCCGTTATTGCGAGATGATCCTGAACGGCGAGTACCGCGGCATCTACGTGCTTCTGGAGAAGATCAAACGGGACAGGAACCGCGTGGCGATCGCCGAAATGGACAGGGCCGACACGGCAGGGGATGCGCTGACGGGCGGGTACATCATCAAGGTCGATAAATGGGATGGGGAGGAAGTCCTGGGTTTCCCCTCCAGCCTCCCGTCCGCCTCCGGGCAGCAGGTGTATTATCAATACCATTACCCGAGACCGGATTCCATCACACAGGAGCAGATGGATTACATCCGGGATCTGATCTACGAATTCGAAGCGGTCATGGACGGCCCTCTATTCGCAGATCCTGCCGCCGGGTACGCGGGATACATTGATTCGGACTCCTTTGTGGATTTCTTCATTCTGAACGAAATCTGCAAAAATGTGGACGGGTACCGCCTGAGTTCTTTCATGTACAAAGACAGGGACAGCAGGGACGGCCGGTTTCACATGGGCCCCATCTGGGATTTCAACCTGGCTTTCGGAAACGCGAATTACCACGATGCAGAGGACACGGACGGCTGGCAACTCGACAATCTTCTGTCCGTGACCGGCGGGGAAAGCCCGCCGCCGGCCTGGTGGGGACGTCTGGCGCATGAAAAACGCTTTGCCCTGAAGATCCGGTCGCGATGGCAGGAATGGCGCTCCACGGTTCTGGATTTGAATCGTCTGTTTCCATACATTGAAGCTGTGGCGGACACACTGGACGAGGCCCAGCAACGGAATTTTGAAATCTGGCCTGCGCCGGGCGAGCCGGGTGAAGGTTTCTGGCCCGTCCCCGAAGTGTTCTATTCCTTCTCAAACTATGCGGACGAGGTGGCCTATCTGGAATACTGGATCGAAGAACGCATCGCCTGGATGGATGACCACATCGGAACCCTCACCGGAGTGGAGCGCTCGTCACAGGACCGGTTGCCGGCAGGCTTCAGCCTTTTCGGGAATTTTCCGAACCCATTCAATTCGGAGACACAGATCCGGTACCGGCTTCCGGAGTCCGCCCGGGTCCTCATGGACATCTGTGATGCGTCAGGCCGGCATGTCAGGCGCCTCGCAGACCGTGCGGAGGGCGCCGGGGAACATGCTGTTTCCTGGGACGGCAGGACGGATTGCGGCCTGGATTGCCCGACCGGGGTTTATCTGCTGAAAATGGAATCCGGGAACCGTTCAAAATTCATGAAAATGGTTTTGATGCGGTGAATCTGCCGGCGGACCTATTGCCAGCGGCTTTTCGTGAGGTAAACGAACGAAGAACCCTGTCCTTTTGCGTTGAAGCTAAAAAAGATTTCCCGTTGCGTACTGCCCGGGAGCCTCAATCTCGAGACTGTGAAGCTTTGAGCAGGCAGTTCCCCGGTGCAGGCGGGCGGACATTACCGTCTTTTTCCCCTGCGAATGAAGATTTCCAGCCGCGGGCTGCAGGCGGATCCATCCCACACCTTTATAGAAGGAGACGTCATTTGCATTTCAATGGGTCGCGCGCATGGATGATGCTGATGCTGTTCCCGGCATTCCTGTTATCAGGTTCCGAAATACCGGTCAAGAGAAGGCACGTCGCCCGGCGGCTTCCCGCAGGCCCGCCTGTTGTGGATGGAAAGCTGGACGATCCCTGCTGGCAGGGTTCAGGCTGGACCGGGGATTTCATCCAGCAGCAGCCGGATCAGGGCGCGGAACCCTCGCAGGAAACCCGATTCAAGATCCTGTACGACGACCGCAACCTGTACGTGGCCATCCGGGCCCATGACCGTGAACCCGGGAAAATTGAGAGGCGCATCTCCAGAAGGGACGATTTTTCGGGCGATATCGTGGGCATCTGCCTGGACAGCTATTTCGACCACCGGACGGGATTCGAATTCAATTTAACCGCCGCGGGGGTCAAGGTGGATCTGATCCCCACAGGCGGAGGCGGGACCTGGGACTTCAACTGGGACGCGGTTTGGGAGGGCAAGACCGCGATGGAGGATTCGGCCTGGACCGCGGAATACAGGATTCCCTTCAGCCAGCTCCGGTTTCCGGAAAAAGATGAATACGTCTGGGGCCTGCATGTCTGGCGTTGGCTGCACCGTTACCAGGAGGAAGACCAGTTCCAGATGATCCCCCAGGATGCGGTCGGCACCGTGCATCTGTTCGGCGAATTGCACGGCCTTCAGGGGATCAGCCCTCCGCGGAGAATCGAGCTTCTACCCTATGTGCTCGCCAAGGCCCGAACCTGTCGCAGGGAAGCAGGGAATCCGTTCCGGACAGGAAGGGACGGTTCCGTGTACGGCGGACTGGACGGGAAAATCGGACTTTCGAGCAATTTCAACCTGGATTTGACCGTTTACCCGGATTTCGGACAGGTCGAAGCGGATCCATCCGTGATCAATCTGACCGCGTTTGAAACCTTCTATGAGGAGAAGCGGCCTTTTTTCATGGAAGGCAGGGATCTTCTGGATTTCGGGCTGGGCGACGATATCCTGTTTTATTCGCGCCGGATCGGGCATGAACCTTCCTATACGCCGGAAACCGGAGAAGGCGCGTTCGTCAGGATGCCGGAGTCCACCGACATCCTCGCTGCGGCCAAACTGACAGGGAAAACCCGGGGTGGTCTTTCCATCGGCATTCTGGAAAGCGTGACCGCGCCGGAGAGGGCGGAAATCGAGGAATCCGGCATGCGCCGCCGGGAAGGTGTTGAACCTCTGACGAATCATTTTGTGGGACGCTTGCAGAAGGAATGGCGCAGGGGACAAACCATCCTGGGCGGCATGCTGACAGCCGTGAACCGGCGCATGGACGACGTCCATCTCCGTTTTTTGAACCGCGCCGCATACAGCGGAGGCATGGATTTCAGGCAGTACTGGGACAACAAAACCTATTTTATGGACGTCAAGGCCCTTTTCAGCCATGTGCGGGGGGACCCTCAGGCTCTGCTCGGGCTTCAGACAGCTTCCCGGCATTATTTCCAGCGGCCGGATGCAGGCCATCTGGCCCTCGATTCATCCCAGACGCATCTGTCCGGACACGGCGGCAGGATTCAGGCCGGCAGGGCGGGCAACAGCCGGATCCGGTTCGACGGCGAGTTGGAGTGGTGGTCGCCCGGGCTCGAGCTCAACGACATCGGATACTTGAGATCCGCGGACAGGATTCAACAGGAATTTTCAATGGCGTATGTGGTGCAGGACCCGGGCCGCTTTTATCAGAATTATGAAATCTCCACGGAGTACGGGAACGAATGGAGCTTTGGAAGGGAGAGACTGCGATCCTACGCCGAGCTTTTCGCCAGCATGCGCTTCAGGAATTTCTGGAGCCTGCACGGCCTGTTGATTCGCGAGGGATCCCTGCTGGACACGCGGATGCTCAGAGGCGGCCCTGCGTTCCGCCTTCCGGACAGATGGACCTGCCACACCGATCTGACATCCGACTCCAGGAGGAGGCTCGTTTTCAACACCGCCTTTTTTTACACCCGTTCACCGGACGGAAAAACAGCATCCCTGGAATCCCGGGTGGGCGCGTCAGGACGGCTTTCCGACAGGATGGAACTGTCCGTCAAACCG
>JAFGEX010000314.1 GCA_016931355.1 bacterium | reverse complement strand
CCGTGCCTATGAACAGCACGGCCAAGACCTATGCGCAGGGCAAGCTGGTCTATCGCTTCACGCCATCCATGAAACTCAATTATCATTACATACTCGACGACGTCCAGTATCAGGACTACGACCGGAGCTACTCGCTGAACCCGGACGGCAATCTCTCCCGCTTCAGGACCGGCCAGACGCATCTGCTGCAGTGGACGCACACCCTGAGCGCGCGGACCTTCTACAATTTCGGCCTGTCCTATTTCAGGAAATCCTACAAGCATTACACATATGAGGACGAAACGGACGGCCGCACCGTGCATCCGGACCTGGGCCTGCAGCAGCCCTACAGCTTCAAGACAGGCGGCACGAACAACTCGCGTTTCGAGCGCCGGACTCAGACCCTGCTGGCCAAGATGGATCTCACCAGCCAGATCTCCAGGGCGCATCAAGTCAAGGCCGGATTGGAGTTCCGGAAACATGAGGTGACCCACAGGGACGTGGAACTGCGGCCCGGCCAGACTGAGACCAGCCCGAATTTTCTTTTCTACGGCCCCTTCATCCATCCCCGCATCCTTCCGGACAGCACCATTTATGCGAGCGCCTACAACCGGAAGCCTGCGGAATTTTCCGCCTATTTCCAGGACAAGATCGAACTCAATGACATGATCGTGAACATCGGCCTGCGCCTGGACTATTTCGAACCGGACGGAGTCGTTCTTTCGGATCCCAGCGACCCTTCCATCTACAATCCCATCAAGCCGGAAAACCGTTACCGGGACTGGGGAACGGACGGCCTGCCCGGCACCTATGACGCGGACGGCACGGAAGGCAACCATTACCGCGATGCAGGCGAACCAGCCGTCACCCTGGCGGAGCGGCGGGCCTACTGGACGCGCAAGGCTTCTTCCAAAATAAAGATCAGCCCGAGGATCGGCGTTTCCTTTCCCATTTCAGAGCGAGGCGTGATCCATTTTTCCTACGGGCATTTCTTCCAGGTCCCGCGTTTCGAGCGTCTGTACCAGAATCCGGACTTCGAACTCGGATCCGGGACCGGAAATGTCGGAGTGATCGGCAATGCGGATCTGGAGCCGGAACAGACTGTGAGCGGAGAAATCGGGCTTCAGCAGCAGATCGGTTCGGACATCGGCCTGAATGTCACGGGTTATTTCCGGGACATCCGGAATCTGGCCGGCACCCGGGCGGACGAGATCCTGCTGTTCGGAGGCGCTGCCAAATACAGCAAATTCGTGAACAGCGATTTCGGTTTCATACGCGGCGTCATCGTCGCGCTGAACAGGCGTTTTTCAGGCGGCCTGTCCGCGTCCCTCGACTACACGCTGCAGGTGGCCAAGGGCAGCAATTCAGACCCCGAGCAGGCGCGGAACGCCATGCTCGGCGGGTCTCTTCCGGAAGTGCAGCTCACTCCCCTGTCCTGGGACCAGAAGCACACGGTCAATGCATCCATATCCTATGCAGCCCGAACCTGGGGCTCCAGCGTCATCGCCCAATGGGGGAGCGGTCTTCCCTACACGCCCCGGAGTTCCCAGGACATCGCTGCCCTGCTGACCAACAGCCAGGTCAAGCCCGCGACCTTCAACGCGGATCTGCATGCCTATAAAAATATCCCGCTGGGCAGGGGCATCTTGACCTTTTTTCTCCGCATCTTCAATTTATTTGACAATCTGAACGAGATCAATGTCTATTCGGACACGGGACGGGCGGGCGTGACCCTGGATGAGGACAAGGCCAGGCTGTCCAATCCGTCCGAGGTCATCAATACCCTGCGGCAGTGGTTCATCGATCCGACGTATTACGCAGAACCCCGTCGCATCGAGATCGGCCTGACCTGGTCGATCTGATGCGTATTTGTTCCAGGCACTTGACGAGGGAGCATCTCATGAGGAAATTCATTCTCTTCATCGCAGCCGTTTGGCTCGGCCTGCCGGCCGGCAACGCGGGGGGGCAGAGCGGCCCGGAGCTGCGCAGGTCCTCGATCATGCGGGGCAATCTGGTCAAATCCGTTTTCGGCAACTGGGGCGTCATCGGCCAACCGGCGGACAAGGGATCGCGGGGCGCCTGGATCGTCGAGAACAACGGGTACATCGGGGACGTCAGTCCCCTGGTCGCAGCCGAAGTGCGCACGGAGGGGAAGGTGTTCCATTCCGTGGTCATCTGCCCGGTCAGCCGGCCGACCAAGCAGAACGAATTGTCCCCTTCCGGGAAATACTGGAGTTTCGAGCCTGTCGCAGGCTATTTCAATGAATCCCAGGAGGGGGTCGCCCTGTTCAGCGATCCGCTTTCATGGCCCGCGTTTTGGCCGGACAAACTGACGGATGCGGAGGACCCGGGCTGGTCCGGATCCTGGAACGGGATATTCGGAAAAACCACGACCGCGTCCGAGGAATGTTTTTTCGTCATGAACGACAATGCGGACGAAGAGTTCAATGTCGCGGACTACAACACCTGGAACGTTTCCTTCAGGCCCGATTCCACCCGAACGTTCCGGAACGGGCTCGGGCTTGAGGTCAAGGTCAGGGGCATGCAGTGGACCGACTTCCTCGCCCAGGACTGCATTTTCTGGCTTTACGAAATCACCAACAAGAGCACAACGGATTACGACAAGGTCGCTTTCGGCATGCTGGTGGGGACCTATCTGGGTGTGACTTCCACCGAGGATTTTCATGAATACGACGACGACTACTCGTTTTTCGACGTGGAAAAAGACCTGACCTACACCGGGGATTTCGACGACGATGCGAGCCGCAATCCCAGGTGGAGGGGGCCGGTCGGCGTGGTGGGATACGCGTTCCTCGAAAGCCCGGGGAATCCGTACGACGGGATAGACAACGACGGGGATGCGGATCTCAACCTCCAGGTCCCGGCAGCCGGGCCGTTTTTTCAGGAGGAGGATTTTGTGCCCAGGGTCATTCAGGCGGGCGACGCGGTCGTGCTGATCGACAATGCGTACAGGCGCAGTGTGGTCACTGTTCCGGCGGAGGAATCCTGGCTGGAAACGCGCGGAGGCACCGTGCACATCGTGCCCGGCGTCACGGAACTCTCGGAAGGGAACGTCCTGGTGGTGGACAACAAGGATGTCATGAATCCCAACGCCTACGACGGCATGGACAACGACCTGGACGGGCTGATCGACGAGAACTATTACCTGCATTACTATCAGATCCGGAAGGACCAGGAAGGCAACATCCTGATCGACCAGTTCAGCCCGGTGCGGCACAAGGACTATATCAACCGCATCGGCCTGGACGACAGGCTCATCGACGAGAGGCGCGACGACGGCATCGACAATGACGGGGACTGGAATCCCGAATTCGACGATGTGGGCGCGGACGGGCTGATCTCCACGAATGACCGCGGCGAAGGAGACGGATTGCCGACTGCAGGAGAACCCAATTTCGACCAGACGGACAAGGACGAATCCGACCAGATCGGCCTGACCAGTTTCGAATATTTCGCTCCGGCCAGCGAATTCTCCATGGCGGACGACGAGGACCTGTGGCGAAGGCTGGCCCCGGGTTATTTCGAGGTCCCGCAGTCCATTGTGAACAACAAGCCGGAGCGCGGCGAAGACGGCGATTTCATCTACGGCTCGGGTTATTTCCCGCTGCGGGCGGGCGAGCGGCAGTGGTTCTCCCTGGCCCTGGTGTACGGAGACGGAGGCGGCAGCCAGGTGGACATCGTCGATCTTCTCAAGAACAGGGAAACGGTTCAGAAAATCTACAACAGCGACTACCGTTTCCCGCCAGCCCCGGAGAAACCCGTGCTGAAGGCCGTGGCCGGGGACGGGCAGGTCACACTTTACTGGGACCGGAAGGCGGAGCATTCCTTCGATCCGGTGCTGCGGAAATACGACTTCGAGGGATACAAAATCTATCGGGCCACGGACAATAATTTCAACGACGTCTTCGGCATCACGGACGCGGACGGACGGCCCATCGCGTACAAGCCGGTCGCCCAGTTCGACCTGGACAACGGCGTCCAGGGATATTTCAGGGCAAGCTCCGAACTCTACCAGGACAGCAAGGGCGCCTCGTTCTACCTCGGCGGAGACACGGGCCTGCGCCACACCTATGTGGACCGCGACGTGCGCAACGGCAGGCGTTATTTTTATGCGGTTGTGGCGTATGACCAGGGGGACGAGGAGGTGGATATTTTCCCCAAGGAAAACGACAAGCGCATCGACATCCTGTCCACTGGCGAGGTGCGGACCTTCCAGAATACGGCGGTGGTGGTGCCCAATGCGGAAACGGCCGGATACGAGCCTCCGGAGAACAGCGTGCTGATCTCCGGGCAGGCTGCGGTCGGGACCGGCCAGGTCTATTACGAAGTGGTGGACAACACCAGGCTGAACGGTCATTCCTACAGGGTGGAATTTCTGGATACGTCCAATGACGGCGTGGACAACAACGAAGACGGTTTCATTGACGGCCGGGATTCAACCGAACATTTCGTACCGGTCACCACTTTTTACACGGTGCGCGACCTGACCGGTGTCTCGGAGACGTTCTTCTCGAGGGACACGGTGGTTGTGCGCCTGTCCCGCGCCAACCTGGTTCCCGGTTCGGAGATTGTCAAGGATGAAACCGGAGCGGTTGTGCCCGCCGGGGCGTACGTGCTCGACTCGGAGAGGGGCAGGATCAGGGGGGCGTCGCCCGGAAATCTCGCGTACGGAAAAGCCTATTCAATCCATTACCGGTACGATCCGGTCTTTCGAAGCCCCAATATGGAGAGAAGCCCGTACGTGGATGAAACGCTGGACACGGACATTTTCGACGGCATCCGCCTCCGGTTCAACAATCACTGGAACATCGTCATTGACACATTGCGGTCCGGATGGAAGAATCCGGGGAGGGAGTACAGCTACACATTCAGGCCCATAGACACGTATTTCGGGACGACACGGCTTTTGGGGCTCAAGCATCCCTCCAATTACAGGTTCGAATTCGCGGACCAGGCCGTGGACACCTCCGTGGCGATCCCGGCCTTTTTCATCCCGGCCATTCCAGTCAATTTCCGCGTGTACAACATGACGGACCGCCGTTACGTGGATTTCGTGTACAGCAATCCATTCAACAACCGGAAGCTTTCCCCGTTCGACGAGGTCGTGCTCATCGAAAAGGATGAAAGCGGAGAATCCTTCTACACCTGGGATATTTTCTTCACCCAGCGCCGGGATTCCGTTTTCACGTTCGGGTCCGGTGACACGCTGACGATACGGATGAAGAAGCCTTTCCGAAGCGGCGACATTCTGGAATTCCGGACCGACATACCGGAAGTCGACACAGAACAGGCCGGCTCGGAGCTCAAACGGATCCGGGCAGTACCTAATCCTTACGTGGTGGCCAGTGTCAACGAACTCCCGCTGCCGCCCGCGATCACGAGCGGCCGCGGCGAGCGGAAAATCGACTTCATCCATCTTCCGGCTTCGTCCTCGGTGCGGATCTTCACCTCGAGGGGCGAGCATGTGGTCACGCTCCGGCATGACGGCGACATCCACGACGGGACCGTTTCCTGGAACCTCAAGACAAAGGAGAACCTCGACATCGCACCGGGCATTTATTTCTATGTTGTGGAATCCGCCTCAGGGATGAAACGGGGAAAACTGGCGGTCATCAAATGAGCGGTTCCGGAGTCCCGGTCCCGGCCGCCGCAGGTTCCGACAGAGTGTGGACGGCCCTGAAGCCGCCCGAATTCCCGGGGCCTGACGTCCGTCCACTCAATCCCGCAGCCTGCTGCTGCGCGGCTCTCAGTGAGGAGGGAAAATGCGTCAAATCGTGATATCGGCTGTCTGTATCCTGTTCGCGGTGAACCTTTTCGGCCAGGAGGAGACCCTGATCAGTGATCATTTCGACAGCGGCTTTTTCGGGGGGCCGGTTTGGAAGGGGACTCTGATGAACGGAAAAGCCGGCCTGCTGTCGGGCGGCAGGGGCGGGTGGATCATCAACCATACCTTCGTCATCGGCGGCGGGGGATACGACAGCATGTGGGATGTCAGGACCGACAGGACCAGCGTCAACGGCAAGACCCTTTATCTGGGCATGGAATACGGAGGGCTGGAACTGGAATACATACACCGCTCCGCCAGGATGATTCATTACACGGTTTATGCTCTTTTCGGAAGCGGCAAGATCAGGCTGCGCGAGCATGATCCGAACCGGGACAGCGAAAACGACGGATTTCTGGTGGCGGACGCAGCGGTGAACGCGGAGATCAATATCGCCGGATGGTTCCGGCTGGGCATCGGAGGCGGATACCGGCTGGTGTACGGCATCGAGGCGGAAGGACTGGACAACGGGGACATCGGCGGGCCTTCCGCGTGTCTGACCCTGAAATTTGGAAAATTCTGAGCGCCGGAGCGGACATGGATTATCAACCGGACTTCAGACGGCCGGACGATGGGGAGGCATTCGGCATACGCGGCTTCATCGGATTGGGCCTGCTGGTCATGGGCGTGCTGATCGCCCTCTGGGTTTTCGTTACGGTCCTTGATTTTCTGGAGGATCCTGCCGAGCTGATGAAATACAGAGCCATCATCGACAAGGACCTGGAAACCGGCTGGGATATGGATGAGGGCGGCTCCGGCATGGTCATCCCTTCCACGGTTCTGTCCTATTTTATCCTTTTTCTCGTCATGGGGATTTGCGTGAAGGTGGCGGGTCTGTTCATCCGCGGAGGCACGGACCTGCTGACCGGCAGCGGATACAACCTGGCCAGGCGTTTCGAACGGAAGGTGGAGGAAATCAGGAGCCTCATGCGGGACAAACCGAATGGATGATTCGCCGGAGGCCTGACGGAGGGTATCATCCCTATGCAGGTGAAAAATGTATTTTCATTCGCTCGCGAAAAGAATCATTGAGAGGGAAGCCATGGGGAATGTTCATCGCATTACCAGGCGGCTCTGTGTCCTCGCCGCGCTAGCAGTTTTCACGACTGCATCCGGTCAATCCAAGATCGGAACCACGGCCGTTCCCTTCCTGGGGATACACGTGGGGCCCAGGGCCGTTTCGATGGGCGGCGCTTCCGCTGCAGTGGGCGGCGACGCGAGCGGATTGTACTACAATCCCGGTTCGCTCTCCAGGTCCGCCTCCTCGCAGTTCTACGCCTCCTATTCCGACTGGCTGGTGGACACGCGTTTCACCTGGATGGGAGCCGTGATCCGGCTCGGCGAGAGCGCGTTTGGTCTCAGCCTGACCCAGCTCGATTACGGCGAAGAGGATGTGACCACCGTGCTTCAACCGGACGGGACGGGCGAGAAATGGGGAGCCCGCGACATGGCTGTGGCGCTGACCTATGCCCACAACCTGACGGACCGGTTCTCTCTGGGCGGGAGCGTGAAGATGATCCAGACGCGCGTCTGGAACGAGCGGGCGTCGGCGTTCGCGCTGGACATCGGCCTTTTGTTCAGAACCCAGTTCCACGACATGAAGCTCGGCATGAGCATCTCGAATTTCGGCACGGATCTGCGCATGGACGGGAGGGACCTGTACAGGCGAATCGACCTGGATCCGGATGCCTCGGGGAACAACGAGGCCATTGTGTCCAGGCTGAAAACGGACGACTGGCCGCTGCCGCTTTTTTTCAGGGTTGGATTGTCCCTGGATGTGATACGGGCCGGGGATATTCGCTGGACATTGGCCTGCGACGCCCTGCGGCCCAGCGACAACACGGAAACCGTGCATGCGGGCACCGAAATCGCGCTATACGACCGTTTCTTCCTGCGCAGCGGGTACAAATCCCTTTTCAGGGAGGACAGCGAGGAAGGACTGACCCTGGGCTGCGGCGTGCATGTGCCTTCGGGCGGCCGCTTTTCCCTCTGCCTGGATTATACATACGCGGATTTCGGGCTTTTCAAGGATATTCAGATGATGGCAATCGGCATACAATTCTAAAGGAGGCTGTCAATGAAGAAATGGATTCTTTTACTGATCGTTGTACTGGCGTCGGCCACGGCCATGGGGCAGGATCAGGCCACGTGGGTCCCGGCGGAACCGGATACGGGCGATACGCTGACCATTACCTACGATACGTCCAAGGGGCTTCTGCCCGCCAGCTCGGACACGATCAAACTGCACTGGG
>JAFGEX010000313.1 GCA_016931355.1 bacterium | reverse complement strand
ACTGGAGCGGGGATGTTTTCGGGACTTCCGAAATCATCGGACTCGTGATGGATTACCCAAAAACCGTCACCGCGCATTTCCGGGAATCGGCCTCCTCGGCAGGCGCGAGTAAAAACAACCGGCCCCAACGCTTCGATCTGCTTCAGAATTTTCCGAATCCCTTCAATCCATCGACCGAGATACCGGTCCAAATACCTGAAAAAGGCCATGTGGCCCTTGAAGTCTGGAATGCCGGGGGCCGGAAGGTCCGAACCGTTTTTTCCGGGGAGAGACAACCGGGTTTTTACAGGGAGGTTTGGCGGGGAGAGGATGACGAGGGAAATCCCGTGCCCAGCGGTGTGTATCTGATCCTTCTGAAAACCGGAGACAGGGTTTGCGGGACAAGGAGGGCCGTGCTGATGAAATGAGCGTCAAAGCGCCGGCGGGTTTGAAAAAGGCCGGGCTCCGCAGACGATGAGCCTTTCAGGGGACAGCAGGCTTCAAACGGGGCGGCGTGTCTCTCAGACTTCCAAAATTTCTTTTTCCTTGACCTTGATCACTTCTTCAATTTTTTTCACATATTCATCGGTGATCTTCTGAAAATCGATCCCCGCATTGTACTCCTCGTCCTCTGAGATCTTCTTATCCTTCTGCGCTTTCTTGATCCCGTCCATAAAATCCCTGCGGATGTTCCGGACGCCGACTTTCCCCTCCTCCCCGAGCTGATGGACGAGGCGAACGAGTTCCTTCCTCCTCTCCTCGGTGAGCGACGGGATGGGAAGCCGGATGACCGCGCCGTCGCTGTTGGGTGTGATTCCGATGTCCGCCTTCAGGATCGCCTTCTCAATGGCTGAGACCAGGCTGCGGTCCCAGGGCTGGATGATGATCATCCGGGGTTCCGGAATGCTGAGATTGGCCACCTGCTTGAGCGGGGTGGGCGTGCCGTAATAATCGACGCGGACCGTGTCCACGAGCGTCAGGCTCGCCCTGCCGGTCCGTATTTTGGAAAGTTCGGACTTCGTGCTTTCCAGGGATTTTTCCATGCGTACCCTGGCGTCTTTGATCATGCCTTCAATCATGTTTCCCCCGCCTGTACAATGGTTCCCACCGGTTCGCCCAGCACGACCTTCTTCAGATTTCCCTTGTCAAGCAGCTTGAATACGATGATGGGCAGATGATTCTCCCTGCAGAGCGTCACGGCCGTTGCATCCATGATGCGGAGCTGCTTCTCGATGATGTCCGTATAAGTCAGCCTTTGAAAGCGCACGGCCTCCTTGTTGACCATCGGATCCGAGCAGTAGATGCCGTCAACCTTGGTCGCCTTCAGAACGGCATGTGCATTGACCTCGATGGCGCGAAGGGCAGCGGCAGAATCGGTTGTGAAATAGGGATTGCCCGTACCCGCCGCAAAAATCACGACGCGGTTTTTCTCCAGATGGGCGATGGCCCGCCTCCGGATATAGGGTTCGGCCATCGCCTCCAGCCGGATCGCGGACATCACGCGTGTCGGAACCCCTTCCTTCTCAAGAAAATCCTGCAGGGCCAGGGAATTGATCACAGTGGCGAGCATGCCCATGTGGTCGGCGGCCACCCGGTCCATCCCCCGGGCGCTCGCTGAAAGGCCCCTGAAGATATTGCCCCCGCCGATGACGATGCCGATGGCCACGCCCAACGCGCGGACTTCGCTGATCTCCCCCGCAATTTTACGGACCACTTCCGGGTCGATCTCAAGTTCCCTGCTGCTGCGCAGGGCTTCGCCGCTCAACTTGAGGAGGATTCTCTGATAAACAGGCTTTTTCTTCATGGACCATCCGCTGGCTAGACAAGCGGTTCCTGATCGTCAAGATGCGGATTGCTTCAGATCGCCTGCCTTTTGGCAGGCTGCTTCCATCAGGCGACTTCCTCCCCAAGCTGGAAACGGACGAAGCGGCGCACGGCGATGTTTTCTCCCAAACGGCCGGCCGCTTCCAGGAGAAAGTCTTTGACCGTCTTGGATGTATCCTTGATGAAATTCTGTTCCATCAGGACGTATTCCTGGAAAAACTTGTCCAGGCGCCCCTGCGCCACTTTCTCGACCACCGGTTCGGGTTTCTTTTCGTTTCGGGCCTGCGTCCGGTAGATTTCCAGCTCTTTATCCACCTTCTCCTGGGGGATCTGCTCGCGGCTCACCGTCAGGGGATTGGAGGCTGCGATCTGCATGGCGATGTCCTTGGCCAGCCGCAGGAAATCATCGGTCTTGGCGACAAAATCCGTTTCGCAATTCAACTCGAGCAGAACGCCCAGCCGGTTGCCCGGATGGATATAGGAAAGGATGACGCCTTCCTTGGCCTCTTTCCCCATACGCTTCTGTGCGGATGCGATCCCCTTTTTCCGAAGGGTATCGATCGCCTTCTCGAGGTCTCCTCCGGATTCGATCAGCGCCTTTTTACAATCCATCATACCGGCGCCGGTCTTGTCCCGGAGCCGTTTGACATCCGATGCGGATGCGGTCATGTATCACTCCTCGGCTTTCTTTGCGATTTCAACGCCCCGGGACGCCGGCTGCTTTTCATACTCCCCCCCGGGCTGCTCGACAGCCTCCTTCGACCTGGCTTCCAGAATCGCGTCCGCAACCGTGTGAACGATAAGGCTGATGGATTTGAAGGCGTCGTCGTTGGACGGAATCGGATAATTGATCGGGTCCGGGTCGCTGTTGGTGTCGAGCATGCCCATGACCGGGATGTTCAGCTTTTTCGCCTCGGCCACCGCAATGGATTCCTTCTTCGTGTCCACGACAAAAAGGGCCCCCGGCAGCCTGGGCATGTCCTTGATGCCGCCCAGGCTTTTCTCGAGTTTTTCCTTCTGCCGCTCGATGGTCAGAATCTCTTTCTTGGTCAGGCTGTCATACGTCCCGTCCGTGGACATCTTCTCGAGGTTTTTCAGATGCTTGATGCTTTTCCGGATCGTCGTAAAATTGGTCAGCATGCCTCCCAGCCACCTCTCGGTCACATACGGCATGCCGCATCTTTCCGACTCCACCTTCACGATATCTTTGGCCTGTTTCTTGGTGCCGAGAAAAAGGATCTTTTCACCGGTGCGCACCAAATCGGACGCGAATTGACACGCGCGCATCAGGCTGCTGAGCGTCTTGTTGAGGTCGATGATGTAAATCCCGTTCCGTTCCATGAAAATAAACGGTTTCATTTTGGGATTCCACCGTCTCGTGAGATGTCCGAAATGGGCTCCGGACATCAGGAGCTGCTGGAGGGTAATTTCCGGCATGATTCTTCTCCTTGCTGGTAATGGGTTTGTCCGCCATTCCCGTCACGCATCCTCGACCGGAACCCGCATGCGCAGGGATCCGGCACCCATGGTTCACCGGGAATGTGTGTTTTTAAAAAATGTTTAACGCTTGGAGAACTGGAACCGCTTGCGCGCCCCCGGTTGTCCGTATTTCTTTCTCTCCTTCTGCCGCGGATCGCGCGTCAGAAATCCCGCGTCCCGCAGGGGTTTGCGCAGCTCCGCATTCACGGCGAGAAGGGCCCTGGCGATCCCGAGCCGCATGGCGCCGGCCTGGCCGGTCAATCCGCCACCGATCACCGTGGCTTTCACATCGTACTGGCCGGCCGTCTGTGTCACTTCGAACGGCTGCCGGATGATCATTTCGAGCGTAGGCCTCTTGAAATACTGCATCACTTCTGCCCGGTTCACCGAAATTTTTCCGGAGCCCGGAATCAGCCACACCCGGGCAACCGATTCCTTCCGTCTGCCGGTTGCATAATATTCTGTACCCTTCATACGGTCCTCGTCAAGTTAGGCATGGATTCCGGTTTCTGAGCCTGATGCGGATGTGCGGCACCCGTGTAAATTTTCAGCTTGCGGATCAGCTTTCGGCCCAGGCGGTTCCGCGGGAGCATCCCCTCCACGGCATCGTGCAGGACGCGTTCCGGGTGGTCGTGAAAGACCTGCCGGACCGACCGCGAACGAAGGCCGCCGGGATAACCGGTGTACCATTCATACTGCTTGTTCTGCAGCTTCCGGCCCGTGATCCGGATTTTTTCGACATTGACCACGATGACATGATCCCCAAGATCCAGATGGGGTGAAAATTGGGGCTTATGCTTGCCCCTCAGCACATGGGCGATTTGGGAGGCGAGGCGTCCCAGCACCTTGCCCTCGGCATCGACCAGATACCATTTTTGATCTTCCAGCGTTGGTTTCGGTACGGCAGTTTTCACAGCACCCTCAAATTAGTTATTTATGAAAAGCTTTAAAATTTAATAAAATGATTATTTATTGTCAAGTTTTTTATGGCCGCCGCCGGTTCCCGCAGGCAGAACGCCTGCCCGCCCCGCTCAATGAAACAGCCTGGCCAGTCGGCTCATTTTCTGAATAACGGCCTCTTCCGGACAGGATTCATTGCAGCACATGCAATTGATGCAAAGCCCGTAGTCCGTGACCGGCCCGCCGTCCTCCATCCGGATTGCCTGAACCGGGCAGGACTGGATGCAGACACCGCAGCGGGTGCAGCGGGCAAGGTCGGTTTGCGGCCGGACCCAGATGAACCGGCCCGCCCAACGCACCAGCATCCGGGGGACCAGTTTCATCAGCCGGTTGGACGGGAGATCAAATCCGTGCAGCCGGGCGCCGGACAGGGATTCCCCGTTTACCGTGATCCGTTCCAGACGGCTTTCGCCGAGATGCATTTCCCCGGCGAAACGCACGGCATCCACTTCATCCGGTCTGAATCCCATCAGATGGCAGGCCACCGCATCCAGGGCGATCCCGTCATCCCCCGCAAGGATCAGCCCGGTTTTCCTCAAGGTGCCTGTGGAGGGGCCGTTCCCCTCCATTCCGACAATGCCGTCCATGATATGGAGCGCAGGCCGGACGCATCCGTACAGGCCAGCCAGGATGCGGCTGAAATCGTCCGGATGCGGAAACCGGCTGTGAAAGGCCGTTTTTTGAAAACCCGGCAGCACCCCGTACAGATTTTTGATCGCTCCGGTGTAAAGGGTCAGGCCGTGCGTCTTGAGCTTGGGGATATTGATGATCACATCCGCATCCAGAACGGTTTTGGAGATGTAAAAGGTCGCTTCCCCGGCCTTCCGGACATAGGTGCCGGATGCCTCGAAATTGACGAGCGTGGCCCCCGTGCGCTCGGCAACGTCCAGATATCCGGTCTTCTCCCAGAAATACCGGATTCCCTTTGAAGCGTTCGAAGGGCTGTCCCCGATGCGCACGGATGCACCCGCCTCCTGCACCTCCCGCACGACCGCTTCCAGAAAGGCCGGATGCGTGGTGATGCCGTGCCCGGGTTCCTTCGCGGCCAGCATATTGGGTTTGAGCAGGACCTGCTGCCCCCTGCGGACAAAACGGCCCATGCCGCCGACACGCTCCAGGGCCTCATGGACGAGCTCCGCCACCAGGGACGGATCGTAAGAATCGCAACGGATCAGGCTGACGGTTGCCATGTCAGTTTTGCCTCACGAACATCATGCCGGAGAGTTGACGGGCGCAGTCCTTGAGTTCGAGGGACAAAAGCACGGCCAGCGCCTCGGAGGCGCTGATCCCCGCATTTGCGGCGATCCGGTCAACATGGAGCGGCTCAACGGTCAGGCTCCGCCAAACGGATGCTTCAGGTTCTGTGAGACAGGGGATTACCGGCTCATCCCGGACCGGCCTGCATTTCAGGTCCGGAAATTCCTCAAGCAGGTCGTCAATGTTTTCAACGAGTTTGGCCCCTTCCCGGATCAGCCGGTGCGTGCCGCGGCTTTTCTCGCTCTGAATGGACCCGGGGATTGAAAAAATTTCGCGGTCCTGCTCCAGAGCCGTGTCCGCCGTAATCAGAGCGCCGCTTTTCGCACCAGCCTCAACGACCAGCGTCCCCAGGGAGAGCCCGCTGATGATGCGATTTCTTCTCGGAAAATGGGGAGCCAGAGGCTCCGCGTGCATGGGATATTCCGAGATCACGGCGCCTTGCCCGGTGATCCGGTCGAATAATGTCCGGTTTTCCGGCGGATAGGGGACGTCGAGACCGGATCCCAGGACAGCCACCGTGAGGCCGCCCCCGGCCATGGCCGATTCATGGGCCAGGGTGTCTATGCCTCTGGCCATGCCGCTGTACACGACAAGCCCCCTGGCAGCCATCTGGCCGCAGAGCATGCGTGCGACCGTTCTTCCGTACAAAGTCGGGGAACGCGTCCCGACGACTGCGAAACCGGGGAGGGACAGGGCGTCCGCATTCCCCTTTATAAAAAGCAGAACAGGCGGATCATGGATGCGTTTCAACAGTTCCGGGAAGCCTTTTTCCCAGAAATGCATGATCCGGACGCCTTCTTTCTCTGCAGCCCGGATCTGCTCGTCCGCAAATCCCGGATCCGCAGACGACCGGACCGCTTCCGCCGTTTTTTCATCCATTCCATCGACCCGGCGCAGCAGGCCGGCATCGGTACGGAGCGCCGCCTGCGCGCTGCCGAACCGCTCGACCAGCGCCCGCATCCTCCTGGGGCCGATGCCCGGGACTGAACTCAGCCGCAGCAAATCATGGATTTCGTGGCGTTTCATGGTGGAATACCTTTTGGGACAGGGCCTGTATCAACTCCGGAAGTCCCTGCCCGGTCAGTGCAGAGATCGGAAAACAGGCCGAATTCCGGATGGTACGCGGCAGGCCGTGCTGTTGTGCCTCGCTGAGAAGATCGATCTTGGTCCAGGCGACCAGGCGGGGCTTTTCCAGAATTTCCGCGTTGAATCCGCGCAATTCAGACAGCAGAACATCATAAACCTCATCACGGTTTTCCTGTCCCGCCTCGATCAGGAGAAGCAGAAGCCGCGTTCTTTCAATGTGGCGCAGGAAACGGTCGCCCAGCCCCTTTCCCGCATGAGCGCCCTCGATGAGTCCCGGTATATCCGCCATGACGAAAGAACGATAGGATCCGGCCCGCACGATGCCGAGCTGGGGGACAAGCGTTGTGAACGGATAATCGGCAATTTTGGGTCTGGCCGCCGTGATTTTTGAAAGAAGCGTGGATTTGCCTGCGTTCGGAAGCCCGACGAGTCCGACATCCGCGATGAGTTTGAGCTCGAGGCGCAGCGTCCTGGACTGTCCGGCTTCTCCCTGAACGGCGAAATCCGGCGTCTGCATCCTCGCTGTCGCGAATTTGGCGTTCCCTTTACCGCCGCGGCCGCCTTTTACAGCGACATAAGTTTCTCCGGATACGGTCAGGTCCACCAGCCGTTCGCCCGTCTCCCCGTCCAGGACCAGTGTCCCGGGGGGCACCTGGATCACGACCGGGTCCCCCCTCTTTCCGTACATGTTTTTTCCCTTTCCGTGCCCGCCTCTGCCCGCTGCATACCGCTTCCTCTGCGAAAGGTCGAGAAGCGTATGCAGGCTGGGATTGACGGACAGAATCACGTCGCCGCCGTCGCCCCCGTCGCCGCCGTCCGGCCCGCCTCTGGGGACGAATTTCTCCCTGCGGAAACTCACGCAGCCGTTCCCGCCGTTTCCCGCATACACGGCAAATTCAATTTCATCGATGAATTCCATATCCGCCGTTAAAAAAAAGGCGGTGATCAACCACCGCCTTGTCGTCTTGAAACGGATGCCTGTTCAGATGCTGTTGATACATTCGGGGACTTTTTTTCCGCATGAAAACCGCTGGTCCGGAAAAACCGGTCCCCCTTCTATCCTCTTCTCCCGGGCGATGACCTTCTTAACGCAATTTGAAATCAACGGGAACAGCGATCCAGACCTTGACAGCCCTGTCGCGCTGTTTCGCCGGCTTCCATTTGACGGATTGAATGGCCGCAATGGCCGCCTCATCGCATCCGTTGGGGCCAAGGGATTTCTGAACCTTGGTGTTGACTACGTTTCCGGATTCATCCACACGCGCCCAGATGACCACACGGCCCTCTACGCCCGCCTTGCGGGCGATCTCCGGGTACTGCAGGGCCTTCTGGATGGCCAAGAATCCCCCGATCGGTTCCGGCGGTTCGTCATACGGCACGAATACAATGGCTTCATCATCGTCAGGCGGCGGAGGAGGGGGAGGCGCGCTATCGCCCACATCGAATTCCGAAAAATCGATCGTTTCGTCCTCGGGCAGCGTTTCGTCTTCGGATGCAATGGGAACGGAAGGTCTCGCCGGCGCCTGCGCCTGCTTCTGCTGCTGGGTCTGCGGGATGTTCTCCATTTGGATGATTTCCGCTCCCCTGGACTGCAGCGTCGCCTTGACCTGAAATTTTTTGGACAGCTGGAATACGATGATGATGAGGAGGAGAGAAAAAACCAGTCCGAGTTCCAATGTACGCTGGTATTGCAGTTTCCAGGTTTTCAATTCATTGTCATGCATCGTTCTCTCCTCCCTCAGTCGCCGAACTTGGCCGTATAGTTGAGTCTGAGGGCGTCTGCATCGCGCAGTTTCTCGTGTATGTTCGATATGAGGCCCATGTTGCATGCCTTGTCCGCCTTGAGCGACACGATGATGCGCGGATTTTCCACCCGTTTCTGGTACATGACCTGGGCGATATCTCCGACCTTGACCATCTTGTCATCAATGGAAATTTCGCCCTGTGTATTTGCCCACACAGCGGTCACGTTCTTCTTCGCCTCCAGTTTTTCGATCCTTTTCGCGATCGGCAGATCAATGGGAAGACCGGAGGACTGCCTGAACGTGGTCGTCACCATGAAGAAAATCATCAGTAGAAACACGATGTCCGGCATGGAAGACGTGGGGATTTCCGTTGAAATTTTGGATTTTTTCTTGAATCCCATTCGCTTTCCTCCAGTCCTCAGGATTCCGGTTCGGCGATTGAAATCCGGGGTTTGCCCCCGTAGGCGATCTGCACCTGGTCGAGCACGTTGATGAAAACCTGGTACTTGGTTTCCCGGTCCGTCTTGATGGAAACGATCAGGTTCTCATTGACCGCCAGCCGCTGTTTGATGATGTCCTTGACGTTGCCGATCGACACGGGCTGCAGGCCGTCTCCGATGTCCAATGCGACCTGGCCGCCCGCGTTGATGAAGATGTCCGCGATGTTTTTCCTCGGGATGGGTTTGGGCTCTCCCCGGGGAGGAAGCGTCGACATCAGGCCCTTGTCCACATTCAGGCTCGTGGTGACCAGAAAAAAGGTCAGGAGCAGAAAAGCAATGTCCGCCTGCGAGGACGTGGGTATCCTGGCGTCGTGCTTCTTTTTTCTTTCGAGAAGCATGTTTTTTCCTCCGAAGCGGGACTACTTACCCTTCTTATTCGCAACCAGGTGATCCACGAGTTCCACGGAAGCCTCTTCCATGTCGATGACCAGCCGGTCGATCTTGTCCAGGAAATAGTTGTGGAAAACCTGGAGGATGATGGCCACGACGAGTCCGAATAGCGTAGTCAGAAGAGCCACCGAGATGCCTTCGGCCACGATGGAGGGCGAGATGTCATTGGCCTTTTTGATGTCGTCGAACGCCACGACCATGCCCTGCACAGTTCCGAGGAATCCGAGAAGGGGCGCCAGGGTGATGAACGTGGCGATCCAGATCAGACCTCTCTCCAGAAACGCCATTTCAATGGATCCCGCGTTGGCAATGGCTTTTTCAACGTGTTCCACGCCGCGGTCCGCGCGCAGAAGCCCCGCATGGAAAATCGCTGCGACCGGACCCTTGGTTTTCTGGCATACGTCCAGGGCTTCCTTTGTGCCGCCCTTGTCCAGTGCCGATGTCACCTTGCTGATGAAATTCCGTGTATTGATGCTTGCCTTGGAAAGGGATATGATCCTTTCAATGCTGATCGCCAGTCCGAGAATCAGACATCCCAGAATGGGATACATGAAAAAACCACCTGCCAGAAAATATTCGATCATTTGTACAGCCCCTCCCTGCTTGGGTGAATAAAAGTGATGAATATCCAGACTGTAAAATTACTGTCCAAAGTATAAATAAATTAAAAATCAAAGTCAACCTTTTTTTTGTCCCCCGGCAGCCCGGAGACGCCTGAAAGACGGGGCTTCGGGCTTCATCTCACCTGCAATCCAAACGTGAACAGATGCACGTCTCCGAGCGAGGATCCGACCGGCATGTATCCGTAATCCAGCCGGAAACGGCTCGTTTTCAAGCCCAGTCCCGCAGTCAGGCCCCTGTTTTCATAGCCGGCCTGATACCCGCATCTCAACCAGACCCTGCCGGACGCCGCTTCCAGGCCTGCATGCGCGCGGACAACCTCCTTTTCCCGGATGCCGTCCACGCAGGCCTTCCAATCCAGCCGCAGCGCCCTGAAGGACCAGGCTGCGCCTGCCTTGACTGTGAAGGGAAGGGGGATGTCTTCGCTCCGGAGGGATCCTGTTTTACCGAGATTCTGGACCACTGCCCCGCAGGTCAGCCCGGAAACCGGCGTCCGGCAGAGGAAACCGGCGTCCAGGGCTGCGCCCCATGCGTCCTCCAAAACCGTCTTGGAATAGAGCAGCTTCACCGACAGACCGGCTGAAAGATTGCCGAAAGCCTTTGCCCGGGACAGGGCCGCATAGGCCTCGTAAACATTAAAGAAACCCAGCGGTTCGGAGACCGGGACCTCGTTCCGGTACGCAATGTCCGGTATCTCGGTGAAGGCGGCGCATGCGCCGGTGCCCGATCCCGAATCGCCGGACCAGAACCCGAGCATGCTGCCGGACACGTCCTGGAACCAGCGCACATGGGTGAGTGCAAAACCGCCTCCGGGCCGGGCCAGTCCAGCCGGATTCAGGCATCCGGCAAATGCGCCCTCCGGAATCGCCACACCGCTGTTGCCCATGGCGCCCCAGCGCGCCTCCGGTCCCATGCCCAGGCTCTGAAAACCGGAGGCCCAGATGCATGGAACGGAAAACAGAGAGAGAAGGATCAGCTTCGTTTTCATGAAAAAACCTTCAGAATATCAGGGACCAGGAAAAAACATGATTGGCGGACGGCGCAACCGGATCCGGAGCCAGGGCATAATCCAGGCATGCCATGCGGCCGTAAACGCGCCATCTCAGGCCCAATCCTGCGCTCAGCACGGATCCGGAAAAACCTGTACGGAAAAAGATCCCGCAGAGAGGCGAAATGGACAGACCCGCAGCCCATTCCAGAGGCCTGCCTTTCATCTGTTTCATGTCCGCGAACAGGGTGAGTCTTCCGGGTATTCCTTCAACTGCGGCCCCGGCCTGCCAGGCCGGCATGAACTCATCCACGGTCTGACTGCCGCGTTCATAGAGCTTCTGGCTGTTCCAGGTGTAACGGCCGCGCAGGTCCCGCAGGGCGAATCCCAGCGCCAGCCTCTGATGCGGCCTGACGAAAAGACCCAGGTCAAAACCGAAACCCGTGGCGGACAGGGCCTCGCCTTCGGACGTGATCCCCGGAAAACGGTTGTAGAGAAGCTTGCCTGAAATCCCGAAGGAAAAAATCCTGGCGGGTTGCACGGCGAACGAAAAGAAAAAGGCGTTTTCCTGGTTTGAAAGCAAGCCGGTCGGTTTCCCGTCCGAATCGCGTCCGTCAATTTTTTCGACGCCCGCGCCCTGCCATCCCAATGCGAAACCGGCGCGGAGATTCCCCCTCCTGACCTTGTCGAATTCCGGCCCCAGCGGCATGGCGATTCCGATGTAATGCATGCGCCGGTCCAGGGCCATGACATGCAGGGTGGCTGTGGCCCAGCGGCCCGGGAGAAATACGAGGCCGGCCGGATTGTATTTGGCGATATGTCCGTCCTCTGCAAAAGACACGGAACCGCCTCCGATGCCCATGGCCTGGCCGCCCAGCCCCATGGAGAGGAAACTGCCTGCAGAGCCCGCCCGGCCCGTTTCGGCCATCCCATGCCGCGCCGTTAAAAGCAGGCCTGAAAAAACGACGGATATCACCAGAAGCCGCAATTCTTTCATTCCGGATTCCTGTTCAATTCAGGATGATGACCTTGCCCCAGTATTCCCCGCCCCCGCTGAGCCGCAGCCTGTAGAAATAGACGCCGTTGGCGACAGGCTCACCCAGATCATTTCTGCCGTCCCAGGCCTCCGCATAGTCCCCGGGCACAGGCCTGGGTTTGTCCTGCACCACATTCCGCACCAGGGCCATGGAAAAATCATATACCTCGACAGTCACATTTTCCGGTTCTGCAGTCCTGTACTGGAAACGGACATGGCCGTCGCCTCCCAGCAGGTTGTCTCTTGTATAGGAAAAGGGATTGGGATACGCGTAGGTCAGCGGATTCCCGGATTCGCCGGGTATTTCGAAAGCCCTGAAAATTTTCCAGGTCAACCCTTCGTCCGGCGTTGCTGCCAGGCCGTCCGAACTGCCCAGCCAGGTCCAGGTTCCGGGGCCCGCTCCCACTGAATACATTTCCGTGGTCAGCAGGGGATCGCCCGTTTCCGAATCGACCACGTTCCTGAATACGGTCCACGTATATCCGAAACTCTCGGACTTAAAAACGCCGTTGTCCGTGGCCACAAAGACATTTTGACGATCACAGCAGAAATTATGAGCCCATTCCCCCTCGAGCTCAATGTCCCAGGTCAGTCCGCCGTCTTCGCTCCTGGACACAGCCCTGTATTCCCCTTCATCCAGGGCCTCGATCGTGGCAGCCCAGATGATTTTCCGGTCATCCCATCTCTGGCAGCCGATTGCCACAACGAAATTGCCGGATATGGATTTCGGCTGGTTCTGATGGGTGAACGTGGTCCAGCTGTCGCCTCCGTCCGTGGACTTGTGCACGCCGCCTGCAGAACCGGCCCAGAGCACTTCCCCGTCCCAGAATACGGAGAACATCCGGTGGCTCAGATGACCCACCACATCGAACGGCGCGCCGTCCACAGTGACGATATCCCAGGTCGCGCCGTGATCCATGGAACGGCGCAGGCCGCCCGCGAAACTCGCGATCCAGACCGCTGAATCGGTCAGGGCGATGTCGTACGTCAAATTGTTGATATGCGTAGTGGTCGGCTTGTAGGACGTAACATCCCTGGCGTCTTTGGGCTGCGGCACAGTGGTCCAGGAGCCGCCGCCGTCCGTGGAATAGGCGAGCCCGCCTCCGGCCGGGAGGGAGCCCTGGCCTTCAATCAGGGTGTCATAGGCTGTGGCGATCCAGATCTCCTGCCCGCGCACCGCTACTGCGGACAGGCCCCCTTTTCCGAAGCCGTGTTCCCGTGTCCATGTGCGCCACGTCAACCCGGAATCACCCGTGAGCGACAGCCCTTCGCCTGCCGCAACCCAGACGGCTTGTTCCCGCAGCACGATGTCGATCACCGCGTTTCCCGCAAGCACGGGAGGTTGATTCCCGGACAGATGAAAGGTTTTCCTGGGAAGGGCTGAAGCGCCTGCACACCAGGCCAGGATCACCAGGCAGATACGGAAACAGGTGGAAAAACGCAATCGCATGTTGCCTCACTGAACGGATGAATCGACAACCTGAATGACATGAAGAACCGGCGCGCTCCGGAGCCCGGAGTAATCCTCGGCCGTAAATTCAAAGGTGTAGTCGCCCGTGGCATTCGAGGTGTTGATCGTGATGGTCAGCGAATAAACACCGTCGCCCGCTGCAGCGTCACCGTGACTCGAAGCGCCGTCGTCGTACATCAAGAACGGATTGCCGGAGGACGGGGATCCGTCCGGTTTGGTCGTGTTGAAAAAGACTTTTTGTATGTCGTCCTGCCCGTCCGGATCCGATGCGCGTATCGAGAGGATGATGGGATTTCCTGTTCTCCGGTTGACTTCAGCCGGCGCGGAGAGTTCCGACAGGACCGGAGGCAGGTTCTCTATCCTCACGCGCAGAACCGCAGTGACCGGACGGCTCGCCTGCCCTCTTTTATCCCATGCCTGGAATCGCAGCGTGTAATCGCCCCTGCGCCGGATGAGACTGCTCATGTCCGAGCAGAAGACGAAATCCCCGTCGCCCGCCGCAGGATCACATCCGGTCCCGTTGTCGGACAAAAGAGCCCTGTGGAAGGGCACAGGTTGAAGGGGCGCAAAGAATTCAACAGCCACGCTGTCGATGTCCGCATGGCCCTGGGCATCGCGGACTTTGATTCTCAAAATCAGGTTCTGCAGCGTCTCCCGGTCCGCGGTCAATGGAAGATCGGGATCGAGCAGCTCCGGCGGTGCATTTTGGGAAAGGGCGGAGAAATACACGGAATCATACAGGGTGTCGCCTGCAAACCCGTCACCGTCCTCCGCCCATACCGCGACGCGCAGCAATCCTTGTTCGCCGATTCCGGATGCATTCAGTATGAATGCTCTCGTAAAAATCCCGTCCCGCGCAATCGCGTCATCAAGCCCGCCTGAATCGGCAAACGCGCCTTCCAGGAAAGGATTTCCGGAGCTGTTTGCGGAAAACCGGTAAAAGACGCCGGCAATGTCGCCATATCCCTGCTTATCCTCCGCCTCAACAGATAAGGTGAAGTGAAGCTGAGAGCCGAGATAAACCGTATCCGGAGCCGCCAGATTAGATAGAAGCGGCGCCTGGTCCTGAACTTCGACCGGCTGCCTGACCTCGCAGGCGGTGATCAGAACCGCAGCTGCGGCAAGGATTCCGGGAATTCCTGATCTGTTGCGCACGGCCGTTCATCCCCTCCGACAAAAAAATATCCGAATGGTTCCTCTGCCCCTGAAAGAGGGAGCAGCCCTGGGTCCATCCGGATTTGTGATCAATCAAACACTCTCAGGATCTTGCCATCCTTGGAACCTTTAACAACAGGCGATAGATCCTCCGTTTTTTAATAACGCCGATAAATTACTAAATCCCGGCCAGACTGTCAAGCCTTTTTCGCCGGAACGGGGCGCTGGACCGTCGATCAAATGGGATCTGTTTGCAGGCACATTTCCGGGGCATTCCCGAAGTGTGCCGACACGCAAAGACGGACGCCTCTGCAATCCGTTCTTTGGGAACGCCTTTCGGACGCAACTCCCACGAATCAGTGGACCAGTGCGACCATGTCCCGCACCGCGGATTCAAGACCCGTGTAAAGCGCCCGGATGAACACGGCCCTGCCGGCCACGATTTCGGTGACGCCGTTCATGGCGGCGAGCGCCGCGGCGTTCTGGTAATGGACACCCCTCCCGATCAAAACGCGCAGGTTCATCTTGGAGGCCGCCAATGCCGTGGAGGCGAGATTCTCCATCTGATCGGCCCTGTCCCTCGCATTCTTCGCCGGATCGGTTCCTGTGAATATCAGCTCCACGCCGTCCGCCCCGGCTTTGGCCGCGCTTTTCACCTGATGGATGTTCGCATCCACGAGAAGGCAGACCGCCATGCCCCGTGCCCGGATATCCTGTATCAGCCGTTCCATCCGTGAACCCAGGCCCAGGACGTCCAGACCTCCGGACGGGGTGGCACCGGGCTGCTTCCCCGGGACCAGCGTGACGGTTTCACATGAAAATCCGACAGCCGTCTTCAGCGCCTCGTCCACAAACGGCACCCTGAGATTGAGCGGGATGCGCACCATTTCGCGTATCAGTAAAATCTCCTTTTCCTGTACCGCAGGCAGATCAGGCCTCAGCGTGTAAACCAGATCATCCGCCCCCCCGATCTCGGCGATCACACCGAGCGAGGCGATATCCGATGAACCGGCGTGCACGCGTTCCCTGAATCCGCACAGGGGATCGATGTTCAGACAGAGACGGGCCATGGGAACCTCCATTCTGAGATCCGGCTGCCGGGATGCCGGCGGCCGGGCAGCTTCATGCAGCATTCACGGCATGGAAAAGACGGCGTCCCGTCATCGAACCGCTTCCGAAAGCTGGATGAATTTGAAATCCTGATCGATCATCCGGGGGATTTCCTCGCGCAGAACCTCCAGCATGTGCCTGGTGCAATGTCCAATGCCCACGGCCGTCCCCTGGGTCTGCGCCCTGTCCATCAGCCGCTTCAAGGCCTGCCGGATGGAAGCCGCATCCGTTTCGTTGTCGAGAAACACATCCCGCCTGGCGCATGGGATTTCTCTTTCCCGCGCCATGTCGAATGCAACCGTGGCCTTCGTTGTCCGGCTGTCCACGAAGAACAGGTCTCTTTCCCTGATTTCGTCCAGAAGCACCTGCATCACCCTTCTGTCCGCAGTCGCTTTCGATCCTTCGTGGTTGTTCACCCCCACGGCTCCCGGGACATCCGCGAGGGCCCGGGAGAAGGCTTTGGCGATTTCCTCGCGGCTCATGTCCGAGCGTATCATGTAACCGGCGAATGCATCGGTCTTTTTCTCCGGTTCCATGGGCAGGTGCAGGATCACTTCGCGGCCTTTCTGCAGCGCGGACTCGGCCACCTTCCGGCTGAACCTGCGGCCGGGCAGTACCGAAACGGTCAGCTTGCCGGGCAGGGTGAAGAAGGATTGCGTAAAGGCGTCGTTCCTGTCGCCGAAATCGTCGATCAGGATCGCAATGCGTCCCCTGTCCTTGCGCACCGGTCTGGGAATCAGGACGATCTCCATGATGCAGGAATCCTTGAGCCCTATTTTCAGGGCCACACGTCCGGATACCGGATCCCCGTCCGCGCGGATGATCCGGCCGCCGGATGAGAGCAGTCCTTCCTGCAGGCTGTGATGGACCGTAGGAATGGAAAGATCCGAGGGAACTTCCACGCCCAGCGACCGGATGCGCTTCCGGGCGGGCAGGACTTTCCATTTCAGTTCATGGGAAGCCAGCACATCCTTTAAAACACCGGCCACGGCCTCAATTTCCGCTGCCGTGACCGTTTCCCGCGTTTTGACGGCCCCCTGGATTTTCGGATTTCTGAGCACATGAAAAAGGGAAACAGCGGCCAGCAGAATCGCTGCAGCCAGTACGGGAAGCCATGGATTCTTCCAACCCGGACGCTTTCCGCTTGAGGATTTGGAATCCTCCGGCCTCATCATCAACCTCCGAGAGCGGCTTTCAGGCTGCTCCAGGGCTCGCATTCGGCTCTGGATTTGAAATCAATCCACAGATGAATGACCCACTCCCCCTTCCGGTCTTCCGAGAGGTGGAATTCGGCCTGCCCTTGAAAAATCCTCGGCATATCCGCCAGGGGATGATTCAGGACGAGCCGGTATTCCCGGACCAGAACCGCGCTGTCCGAAACCACGGCCTCGCGTATGAGAGAGGGAAAATCCAGCCGGCTCAGGGAATCTTCCGGAACAAGGGAAAACGCCTGCCTGAAAACCGTCTCTTCCTGCGTGAGGTCCCAGGCGGCGAAAAGCCCGGGATGATGGCTGGCGATCTCCTGATCGGGTACGAATGCGAAACGGCGGCCGCTGTACGTTTCCTGGGCGAAACAGCGCATCGCATTCTCCGGATTCCGTTCCGTTACGGCGTTTTGAAGATTGGTCAGGACCTGGTCGGCGGAATGAGGCGATATCCAACTCGACCGGGGCCTGACCGGGCTTTCTGGCTGGCGTGTGGAAAAGGGGGTCTTGCATGCGGATAACAAACACAGAAAGAGGATGCCGCCTGCAGCCCCCGGAATCCTGTCCCCTCGCCTTTCAAACATCCCCATTAGCCTTATCAATGAAGTGCCCCGGCGCAAACGGCCGGATATCTTAAATTTTTGGATCAAACCGTTCCCCGCAAACGGGGAAGGAGTCCCGCAGAGATTAAAAAGCGCCGGATGCGTACTCCGCATCCGGCGCCGACAGTCTCACAGATCAAACCGCTGCATCCAAATCAGGATCACCTTTTGGAGCGGGCGGACCGCCGCGAAGCTTTTTTCTTCGCCGCAGGTTTCCGGGCTGCAGGGCGCACGGTTCTGCGCGCCGGTTTCTCGCTTTTGGAGGAATCCTCAGCAGGTTTTTCCGCGTCCTCTTCCTCCTCCACTTCTTCCTCCTTATCCTTGCGCTCGAGCAGATTCTCGTCGTCTTTCTTCTTCTTGAGGATCAGGAAAAGAAGCGTGTTGCCGGCGTTGAAAACCGCCAGTGGATAACAGAAAATGAAGGCGCCGATGAGAAGCATGAACAGGGCCTGGATGTAGGCCGCCAGCGTCATGGTGAACGACAGATCCTTCGGCTCGAAGAAACGGGAGAACAGGAACAGCGAGTTGTAGGAGCCCAGCTTGTCCGAGGACCAGGCGGCAACCGGGAACAGCCACTGCTGCAGAAGTCCGGAAGCCTTGTAGGACAGGTCCGCATAATCGGCGCCCATCCCCCAGAGGAACAGGGTGGTCATGAGTGCATAGGCCTGTTTGGCGAAAAAGAACAGGACGCCTGCTCCGATGACGCTGAGGGCGACGACGATCGCTTCATAAATCACCAGCCGCCAGGGCTGTGCGGAAAGGGTGGAAAAACTCTGGAATACGCCCTCAAAGGCGTCATCATCGGTCGTGGCCAGAACGGCCGGCGTCTGAACCAGAGAGACGGCCAGCGCGAGCAGAACAAAAACCAGGAACAGGGAGGCCGCAAACCAGATGACCGTGAACAGCGACAGGCCGATCTCGCCGACATAAGGGATATCCCCGAGCAGGGCCACGAACACACCCCCCAGGCCTGTGAAGAAGGCGATGCAGGCGATGGCCACGGGCGTGAACGCAATGGATCCGCCTTTCTTGCGCAGTGCGAAACGCAGGGCTTCCTTCCAGGTGTAGAAATGATTGCCCTTCAGATGCATGTAAGTCGCGCGGGCGACGCCCAGCCCGGATATCAGCCATGCATAGAGCAGAATACCGATGCCGATGCCGAACAGAATCCAGCTCGTCCAGGGCAGGTAAGTGGAACCGACGGCCGGGATCAGGCCGTATTTGGACCAAAGATCCGCCAGGTTTCCGCCCGGAGCCAGAAGCAAGGCCAGATAGGCGAAGAAGACAAAACCGATATAACCCGCCCCGAATCCGATGAACTGGATCCAGAGGCGCTGAAAACTGAAAGCCAGACGGCCGGACCGGAACAAATCCCTGAAATCAAAATGCAGCTTAACCATTCAATCCTCCTTGCACTCTATCTTGGCAAATCCAGACGGACTATTTTTTTGAAAGGATCTTATACATGCCGGTGCCGCATTTCGCGCATTTTCCCTTGACAGCAGGCCTTCCATTCTTCATGGTGACCGTCTGCGCGTCCACCATGTCGCAGGTTTTGCGGCATTTCACGCAGTATCCCTTCTCTGCCATATTCCTCTCCTCCTCGATTTGTGATCGAAACATATTTTTTCAATCGCGGCGACATAAATTGAAGATTTTATACTTAAAAGTCAATGAAAAAAATAAAAAACCTCCCGCCTGCAATGGGCAGGACCGGGAGGTTTGGATAACCGTTTGGAAGCGTTCACCGTTTGGGAGGCTGGTTCAGGGAAATGATGACGCCCACGCCGGATGCGCCGTTCTTTCGGACCGGTGCGGCATAGGCGACTTTGGCAGGATTCGGCTGGGGGCTGCCGCCGATGAGCAGGTTGATGACGCCGGCCGTGACCAGCCCGGCGCCCAGCCCGTATGAAAAATTCCTGCGCCTGTCGTATGTTTGCACATGGTTGACCGCGACATTGTATTGATCGGGGTTCACGGCGGCCAGATAGCGGTCGTAGGCCTGATCGCCCTGGTCGTTGTAATAGTAACCGAATCCGCAGGCGGCCAAACCGGTACCAATCGCAATATAGGAGAGGGTCCGGTTTCCGATCAAGGACAAACCGGCCCTGGACGCCCTCTTCTGGATGAAATCATTCAACTGGACGGGATTGGATCCCCTGTGCAGAACCTTGCCCACGCATTTCCCCTCGCGGTACATGACCACGCGGAGATCCGCCACTTTCATGAACGCGCCCGCCTCCGTCTTCCTCATCACATCGGCCTTTTCGCCGACCCGAAATCCAGAGCTCTCGTCAATATCGATGAGTACATGCGATCCGCTGATCCGTGTGATGTTTTGGCTGAAAACAGAGCCGGCCAGAATCAAGGCGAACAACAGGATGGATCTCGGATTCTTCATAGGTTTCTCCTTTATCATTTCACGTCATCTGCTTCCGTTCAAAAGCAAAAGAACGGCCCCCCGGCTGCTCGTATGAAATGCGGGATTCTTTTCTACAGGCTGCCCCCCAAAGCGCAAGCCGAAAGAAGTGAATCGGACACGATAGAATACACGAATATGACATATTATAAAGATAAAATTTTTAAAAGTCAAGAATTTAGTCAAAAAACGGCTTTGGCCTCATATGGCCGCATTTCCCGCCCGAAAAGAATAATAATGCATTTATGTGTTGCTTTTTTTATATCAAAAATGTATATTAAATTCAAATGGAATGGCGTTTTATGTCCTTTTTTCATTTGCGCATCTCCCATCGGCGGCATTTCCATTCTTCATCTTTAACAACAGCATTGTCTTGGGGGGAATCATGAACCAAAAAAGGGAGCGAACGATGAAAACGATATTTTCATCCGTGGCGACTGCTCTTGTCCTGTTACTGGCTCTCTCTTGCACGGAGCATAATATCGAACCCATGGTCCCGGAATTTGCCAATGGCCGCGTTGTCGGATCCGTCCATGGGGTACTCACCGATTTCACGACGCAGACCCGTTTTGACAGCATGGAAGTCAAAGTAAGCTGGGTGGTGGACGGCGACGTCAAATCCAAGTTCAACGATACGCTGGGATATTACATCATCACGGACCTGCCGTCCGGCGACTATGACATCACCTTCCACTATCACGAGGACTATGCGGTGAGCCGCATCCATGTCCATGTGCCCACGCTCGAGGAAATCGTGGATTGCTGCGGGGCGACGGACAAGGATTATCCCTACAGCGTGGTCGCCGACGTTTACCTGTACAAGCTGAACGCCGGCCTGCGGGGCACGGTTTACGCCCGCGAGGACGACCAGGCCGCACATCTGGCCCAGGGTGTCACTATGATCGCGGATTTCAATCCGACGGGCCATTCCTCCTTCACGAACATCACGCCGAACATCTACACCACGGTCACCAACGAGCAGGGGCAATTCACCTTCGAGAACCTGCCGGCCATGCCCATGGTCACGCTGCGAACATTCCCGTACAACGACGGCACGTACAACTTCGGCGTGTATTCGAAACTCTACGACCTAGTCCCGGGCAAAACCAAGGATGCGGGCGACATCATCCTGGAAATCGCAACGGCCGAGCCCTTCATCGTCCAGAACAATTTCATCAATGTGCAGAATTTCGGCCTGACGGACGATCTTCGGGCCACCTTCTCCAAATCCATGGACACCACGACGTTCGAAATCGAGCTGTCCCGGGTGGAGAAAAACGGTGTGGACGATGAGGAGATGATCGAATCCCATATCGCCTGGACCAACAACATCACGGTCGTGATCGATCCCATCGTGCCCCTGGAATCCGGTTCGGTTTACCAGCTCTTCATGAGCGGAAAATCCCTGGACAACAATGATTTCGAGGCGACCCTCTTCACCTTTTCAACTCCTCAGGGAATCGAATTCATCTCCACGAACCTCGAACGGGCACAGGGCGTCTTCGATCAGTTCGACTACGCACAAACCATCAGCCTCACCTTCTCGGCGGCAGTGGATATCAATAATTCCCAGAGCATTCTGACGCTCCGCGATGAGGATGATGCCTACGTGAAATACACCGCCTCCCAGTCAACGGACCAGAAGACAGTGTTCCTCAGGCCCAACAGCTACCTGGAACCGGGCCAGACCTACGACCTGCACTACAAGTTGTATTCTTTCATCCCGGCCGATTTCGTCGAGGGCGTGGTCACCTTCACGACCGTGGACACGCTGGTCGTGCCGCCTGTGGTCACCGGTTTTTCGCTCATGACCCCGAGCGCCTCGCAGATCGACTTCAACACGACGCGGGTTAAATTCCGGTGGACCACGGTGCGTCATGCGGACGGGTACATCGTTTATGCCCGGGACAATCACAAAAACACCGACCTGGTGGCGGTCGCCCAATGGTACCGCGACGACCGGGATTTCATGATCACCGATTCCGGGACCGTGGATCTGAGCCAGTACAGCCAGTTCGACACCTTCAAGGACGACGATCTCTTCACGCCCTTTGAAGGCGGAAACCAGATCACCTTCTACATCCGCGCCTTCAACGACGCGGGTCTCGGCCCGATGTCGAGCGCCCTGACCCTGTATGACCGCGTGGTGCCGTATGCCCTCATCACGCAATCCGGAAACGCGGACAACACGGGCGGTAAGCATGCTTCGTTCACCGTGACCCTGTCGCAGACCGAGTATCTGCATAACACCGTACCCACGTTCACGTTCACGGAAGCAGGCGGAGAATCCGATTTCGTGCTGAATACCTCGAACGTCACGTGGGTCTGGAACTGGGATATGAGGGGCGGTTACGCGGTGATCACGGTCCCGTCCGGCCGCTGCGCGGCAGGCGACCGGCTGACCGTCCGGATCCTGGATTCCTCCGGAAACGCCAACAATTCGAACACGATCAATCTGACGCCCATCATCAACATCACCCAGCCCGCAGTCGGCGTGAACTGGGAGGCCCCGGGCGCCACGATACAGTGGACGGTGAACAACACGAGCGCCTCGCCGACCCTGGACAACGTCAACATCCTGTTCTCGACCAACGGCGGCACCACCTGGCGCACGATTCAGGAGAACGTGGCCGGAGCCACCAATTCGCAGGCATGGGCCGTACCGGACACCCTGATGTCCCTGGCCGAATCCCAGACCCTCGTCGGGCTGACCGACGCCAGGGGCGGCTACTACATCTGGAAGAGCCCGGCGTTCTCGATCAGCGGGATCAAGGTCACATCCCCGGCTGCCGGGATCTACTACGACCGCGGCGGCACGGACAGCACGATCGTCCCCATCCGCTGGACGTCCAACGGAATCACCACGGTGCGCCTGGAATACTCGGCCAATGAAGGCGCCTCGTGGACGACCATCATCACCAAAACCAATGACGGCATCTATGACTGGTACGCGCCGGATATCGGAGCCGATTACAACGTCATCATCCGGGTGTCCGACGCGGATGCGGATTACCGGCCCTGGCATATCAGCCGGACCATCAATATCGTGCACCGGTAAACGGCATCCTGCAAGAATCAATAAAAAAGGGGGCTTTTTCAAGCCCCCTTTTTTTATCGATAGATGATGCAATCGGTCAGATGAACAGCGTCCTGTCCGCCTTCAGGGTCTCCTGGACATAAACGCCGACCGTCCCGTAATCGTCTATCCATTCCCCGCGCAACTTCTCCCTGGACAGCCCCATGATTTCCATGGTCATTTCGCAGGCCACGACCCTGCCCCCCAATTCCCTGAAATCCTCCATGAGCCGCTCGGCCGGGGCGACTTTTTTTTGTTTCATTTTGCGGCGCATCATCCAGGAGCCGATCCCACCCCAATTCATCTTCGAAAGCGGCGCCTTTTTCAGGCCTCCCTTCATGAGCCCCCTTAAGCCCCAGAAGGTGAAGAACAGGGTCACTTCTCCCCCCATGGCCAGAAATCCGTTCCCGATGATCAGGGCGCTCATGATTTTGTCCAGCTCGCCGCTATGAACGACCACCGTCATCTTCTGCATCCGGAATGACCTCTTTCTTGATGAAGATCCGCCATTGCCCTCCATCCTCCTCCACGCCGAGCAGGCGAAGCCTCAGGGACCGCACGGCCATCGGGATTTCATGCTTGGAAGGCTGATGCGTACCGCGTATCTCAACGATCTGGCCTTCCCTGGCCTTTGCCATTGCCTTCCGCATTTCAATGAGCGGGATGGGACAGTTCTCGCCGCTCACATCAACCAGGAAGTCCGCCTGCAAGCCGTTCATCTCAGGCTCCTGTGAACGTGACGGTCACACGCTGCACATCCCAGAGGGGTTCGATCCGCTCGATGATTTCGCTCCGCAGATTGTTGGCGAATTGATGATCCTCCGGCAGGTCAACCCAAACGGTCACATCCCCCTGTCCGACCCGCACCTCCTTGACGAGGCCGGTCTTCACCACATCCAGGCCGGCGATCGGATTGATGACGCGGGAAAGCCGTTTCATCACTATATCTTCAGTCGTGGGTATCTTTTCCTTGTTCAGCCCGTGGCTGTGCTCGTAATTTTCAATGGCCGTCCTGAGTGCGTCCACGGCCAGAACGGCGCAGTGCACCTTCACCGAAGGCAGGCCCCCGAGCTCCTCATTCGCCGCCTTCCAGTTGATCTTTTTCGCCTCGTCCAGCGTCTTTCCCTTGGCGAGCTCGGTGATGACCGACCCGGTGGCGATGTTGGAGGCGCATCCGTAGGACTCGAACTTGATATCCTGTATGACCCGGCTCTTTTCATCCACCTTGAGATACAGTTTCACCATATCCCCGCATGCCGGGCTTCCCTCCGTCGCCAGCGCATCCGCGTCCTTCATTTTGCCGACATTGTGGGGGTGCAGGAAATGATCCAGCACCTTCTCCGAATACGGCAGAGCCATGGTTTTCTCCTATTTCGAAAGGGGGCTGATCTTCCGGAGCGCTTCCACCACATCCCTGCTGGATTCGGCCGTCCGGTCCATCTCCTCTTCGGTGTTGAAACGGCTCAGGGTGAAGCGTATCGATCCGTGTGCGCGTTCATGGGAAAACCCCATGGCCATCATAACGGCGCTCGGCTCCAGCGAACGGGAGAAACAGGCTGATCCGGTGATCACCGAAATGCCTTTCATGTCGAGATGCAGCACCACGGACTCCCCCTCCACCCGGTCGAAAGACACATTGACGTTTCCCGGAAGGCGGCTTTCCATGTCTTCGGGCCCGTTGATCCGGAAATCATCGACCGCAGCAGCGAGCCTCTCGAACAGCCTTCGCTGCAGGGCCCGGATGCGGGCCGTTTCCCGGGCGCCGGAAAGTTCGACCGCCCTGGCGAATCCGACCGCCCCGGCCACGTTCTCTGTCCCGGAACGGAGGTTGTATTCATGATAGCCGCCGTGCATCATCTTCTCGATCGGGGTCCCCTTGCGCACGTACAGCGCGCCGATGCCCTTGGGCCCGTGTATGCGATGGGCCGACAGGGTCACCAGGTCGGCGGGTATTACGGACAGGTCCAGATCGGCCTGCGTGAAGCTGAAGGAAGCATCCGTGTGCAGAAGCGCCCCCTTTTTCCTGCAGATCCCGGCGATACGGTCCAAAGGTTGAATCGTGCCCACTTCCTGATTGCCGTGCTGGATGCTGACGAGCAGCGTGTCCGGACGGATGCTCTTTTCCAGATGATCGAGATCGACGAATCCTTCCCCGTCAACCCGGACGGTCGTCAGGCCGAATCCCTGCTTCTCGAGCCACTGGCAGGAATGCAGAACGGAGGGGTGTTCGATTTTGGAGCAGACCAGATGCTTTTTGCCGCCTCTGGCTGCCCAGGCTGCGCCTTTGACGGCCAAATTATTGGATTCCGTGCCGCCGGATGTGAAAAGGATCTCTTCCGGGGACGCCGCGATTCTTCGGGCCAGGATCTCCCTGGACCGGTCGAGCGCCTCGCGCGCGAGTATCCCGGGTGTATGGCTGAACTGGGAGGATGCCACCGCATAGATTTCGTCGAAGTACGGGAGCATGGCGCGGACGACTTCAGGGTCCGTGCGCGACGCTGCGGCGTTGTCCAGATAGATTCGATTTTCCATGCCGGTCCTGTCCTCCCTTGTACCCAGGCCTGTTGGGATATCAGCTTTACACGGTGAAGGGGCGGGAAGGTTCCAGGCGTCAGGGCCGGACCAGGAAAAAGAGAGAGGCAATAAAAAGCAAGAGGCCGAGGACGGACATGATCCAGAAAAAAAGAGCCTTGCGGCTCATCCGGGCCGAGGCGATCTTGACGATCCCGTACACCGCATGGAACAGAAATCCGAACAGCAGCGGGATGTCCACCCACCTGGAGAAATGCAGCTGCGAGGCCAGCCGTTCGCTGAACAGGGAGACTGAACCGGCCAGGGAAAATCCGGACAGAATCTTCGCGCCGACCAGCAGGATCAGGATGATCCCGCTCCACCTGTGAAACACACGGATGAAAACAACCTGGTTCAGACGGGCCATGGATTCCTCTCCTCCTGTTCAGGGTCCGATATGGATCATGTCGTATTCGAATTCTTCCCGGCTGAAATAGGATTCATCCTGCTGGGAGAGATCATATTCGCCCTTGAGCATAAAATAATGCCCGTGTTCCATGTCGGAAAGGTAATGAAACAGATCCCGGAGGGCCTTCCCTTCCGCCTCCTGGGACATCGCGTCGTAAAATTCCTCCGAGGCCTTCTCCGCCTCGAGGGCGGTTTCCAGCAGATCCAACACCGAGCTTTCTTCCTGGAGCGCCACGGTCAGCTTCGGATAGGGAGACTTTTCGTCGGTTGCGGCTTTTTGTCCCGGAAACATCTTCGTGAAGATGGCCTCCAGCAGGATCTGATGCTTTTTTTCCTCCTGGATGAGAAAGCGGAGCTTTTCTTTCATCACAAAGTTTTTCACCGAGGACAACAGCTTCAGATAAACAGCCTCCGCATCCCTCTCGGATTTCAAGGCCATGGCCAGCGCCTTGTCCAGGCTCATCGAATCGACGTTCGGCATGTTTGACGACTCCCGCTGATCATATTCCGAGTTCAGCCTTGAGCGCGAGAATGCGGCGGATGTGGTTCCTCTCTTCGGCGATGACCCCTTCAACCAGGGTCCGGTCGCCCTCCGCGGTCACGGTCTGCATCTCATGAAAGAAAAGGATGGCGTCTTTCTCGAGGGACAGGGCGATTCGGATCGCGATACGCGGATCGTTCAGCGCTCCAGACGCGAAATCGGCGGACTCCGCATCCGGAAAGATCTTTTGCCCGACAAGGGATTTGAAATAAAGCATCATTTCCGTCGGATCGTAAGGGCCGGAGAAGGATTCTGAATCGGCGGACCGGAGCATTTTCTGGAAAAGGGCCTTGTGCTTCACTTCCTCATCCGCCAGATAACGGAATACGGAACGCGTCTTTTTGTCCTTGACCTCATCAAAGACACGTTCGTAGAAACGCTTTCCCATTTCCTCCAGTTCGACCGCCATTTGAAGGATCTCGCTGCCCGAATAGGATGGTGTCATGGATGAAATCTCCTTGAATCTGTAAACAAGCGCAGCCCCCGCACCCTGGCCCGGAACAGCGCGAGCGGCCCGAAGACCGCCCCAGGCCATGCGATGCGCGTCTTTTTTTCTCAGGAAGGCTGCCTGATTGTCCTGCCGGTCCTCCGTAAAACGACATCACGGATCTGCCGCAGGGACTTCCTAAAAAAAGAGGACTGCGTCAATGAGTCAGCGCCGCGGTTTCCGGACCTGCTGCCCCGGACCGGGCCAGCCGATTCCAGGCCTCAGGCCACCTGGATATTGCAGCCGGATTCCCAGAGCCCGTGAATGTTGCAGAACGCCAGGGCGTGAAGCATGCCGGATTTCTTGAGCTGGACCTGTGTTTTCACGCTCGAATGCGTATAGACAGGACCCTGGTTGGCCCCCTGAACGGATTCTCCGTGGCTGTTGAATTCATAATGACCGATCTCGAAAACCTGATTTTCCCCGTCCGGGTGAAAATACAGGGCGATCCAGCGGATGTGATGCTCGGTCGTATTGGGGTGCGGTATTTCCTTGCCCACGGACGCCGTGACTTCGAACCATTCACCGGCCTTGACCCTGTCCGGACATTCCAGAACCGGGACATGCTTTTCGCTCTTGAAATCGGCTTCTCGGATGTGTTGGGACAGCTTGCCCATGGTTGAACCTCCCTCTATTCAGGAATAGGATCCCAGAACCTTCATGTAATTGGCCCTTTCATACGCAGCCGGTTCCGCAATGGACTGGTGGCTGAGATTGCCCTTCATCTCGGTCAGGGACTGGAAGCCCTTGCGCTCCACCCATTCGCCCAGCTCGCGGAGCATGATGCCGGCGCGGGCCGGCCCGCCTTCGAGAAGGGCCGACGCGACCATAACAGCCGAGGCGCCGGCCAGCACGCATTTGGCGATATCCCCGGCCGTGTGCACACCGCCGGTCACGGCCAGGTCCGCATCGGTCTGGCCGTACAGGATGGATACCCAGCGCAGCCTGGATTTGAGCTCATCCGGGGTGCTCAGTTTGAGGCCCGGCACGACGCTCATGGACTCCAGATCCAGGTCGGGTTGATAGAAACGGTTGAACAGCACGACCGCCCGCGCGCCGGCCTGATCCAGGCGCCGGATCACATTCGGCAGGGCCGAATAATAAGGGCTCAGCTTCACCGAAACCGGGATGCGGATGCGGCTCTGGATGTCGCGGACCAGTTTCAGCGTCATCTGTTCCACGGTCCCGGACTGGACGGCCGGATCGGTCGGGATGAAATACACATTCAATTCAAGCGCATCCGCGCCGGCATCCTGTATCTCCCCTGCGTAACGAATCCATCCGCCCGTGGAGACCCCGTTCAGGCTCCCGATCACGGGGATGGAGAGCGCTTCCTTGGCCCTGCGAATCAGGTCCAGATAATCCTCGGCCCCGATTCGGTATGAATCAAGCGCGGGGAAATAGCTCAGGGCCTCGGCAAAACTCTCCGTGCCCCGGAGCAGATTCTCATCCAGCCGGTTTTGTTCGATTTCAATCTGCTCCTCGAAAAGAGAGGGCAGAACCGCAGCAGACAATCCCGCATCCTCGAGCTTCCGCAGCGAATCGAGGTCCCCGGTCAGGGGCGAGCTGGCTGCGACCAGCGGATTCCGCAGCCTGAATCCCATGAAAAGACAGGATAGATCCATGTGCCTTCCTAACTCTGTGCCTTATCCGATGCCTGCCGGGCCAGATGTTCGTACAGTTTCCATCTGGTATTGACGTCCTCCTGGGCCTGCTGGAGCAGCAGCTTGGCCTGTTCCGGCTTGCTCTTGGTCAGCATGCTGTACCGGGTTTCCTGGTACACGTAATCCTGCAGGGGGATGGAGGGCGCCTTTGAATCGAGCTGCAGCGGATTCTTTCCTTCTTTGGCCAGATCCGGATTGTAGCGGAGCAGGGGCCAGTATCCGGAGTTCACGGCCGCCTTCTGCTGGTTCAGGCCGCCTGAGAGATTGTATCCGTGCGCGATGCAGTGACAGTAGGCGATCACCAGGGAGGGGCCGTTAAAGGCCTCCGCCTCCAGAAAAGCCTTCACGGTCTGCGCATCATTGGCTCCGAACGCGACGCGCGCCACATAGACCGTGGTGTAGGCCATGGCCATCATGGCCAGGTCCTTTTTAGGAGCCGGTTTCCCGCCTGCAGCGAACTTGGCGACCGCGCCGCGGGGCGTGGCCTTGGACATCTGGCCCCCGGTATTGGAATAGACTTCCGTATCCAGCACCAGGATGTTGACATTGCGGCCGGATGCAATCACATGGTCCAGACCGCCGTATCCGATGTCATAGGCCCAGCCGTCTCCACCTACAATCCAGATGCTTTTCTTCACGAGAGAATCGGCGATCACGGCGAGTTGGGCCGCCTCGGGCTTCCGGATACCCGCGAGTTTCTTCTTCAGCTCAGCCACCCTGGATCGCTGCTGGTTGATGCCGGTCTCGTTGGACTGGTCCGCGGTCAGGATCCCGTCCGCGAGGCCTCCCAGATCCGCGGCAAGGGTTTTCAGAAGTTCGCGCGCGAATTCGTTTTTCTTGTCCTCCGCGAGCCTGAATCCCATGCCGAATTCGGCGTTGTCCTCGAACAGGGAGTTTGACCAGGCCGGCCCGCGGCCGTCCTGATTGACCGCATACGGTGTGGTGGGCAGGTTTCCCCCGTAGATGGACGAGCAGCCCGTGGCATTGGCCACGATCATCCGGTCCCCGAACAGCTGGCTGATCAGCTTGATGTAGGGCGTTTCCCCGCATCCGGCGCAGGCTCCCGAAAACTCGAAGAGGGGCTCGAGCAGCTGGATGTCCTTCACCTGGTTGACCTTGAGCTTGTTCCGGTCCATGTTCGGAAGGGAGAGGAAGAAGTTCCAGTTTTCGCTCTCGGCCTCCCTCAGGGGAGGCTGGGGCTGCATGCCCAGGGCCTTCTTATCCGGATTCTTCTTGTCCTTGGCCGGGCAGACCTGAACGCACAGCGAACATCCCGTGCAGTCCTCCGGAGAAACCTGAATGGTGTATTTCATGCCCGTGAATTCCTTCCATTTCGCATCCGTGGACTTGAAGGTCTTGGGTGCCTTGGCGGCCAAGGCCGCATCATACACCTTTCCGCGGATGACGGCATGCGGGCAGACCGAGGAGCATTTTCCGCATTGAATGCAGATGGAGGGATCCCATACCGGGATCTCCAATGCGATGTTGCGCTTTTCCCAGCGTGTGGTGGCGGATGGGAAAGTCCCGTCCTCCGGAAATGCGCCCACCGGCACATCATCGCCCTGGCCGGCTATGATTTTCGCCGTCACCTTCCGGACAAATTCCGGGGCTTCCTTCGGAACGGGCGGCCGCATTTCCAGGCTGCCGGTCGCCTGGGCCGGCACCTTCACCTCATGCAGCTGCGCAACCGCCTGGTCCACGGCCTTGTAATTCATCTGCAGCACGGCCTCGCCGCGCTTGCCGTAGCTCTTCTTCGTGTAGTCCTTGATATACCGGATCGCCTCGTCCTTGGGAAGGACGTTTGAAATGGCGAAGAAGCAGGTCTGCATGATGGTGTTGATGCGCACGCCCAGTCCGACATCCTTGGCGATTTGGTACGCGTCGATCACATAGAAACGGAGCTTCTTCCGGATAATGCCCTCCTGGGCCGGCTTGGGCAAATGGTCCCAGACCTCCGATGGCCCGTAGGGACTGTTGAGCAGGAAAACCGCGCCCGGCTCCGCGACGCGGATCATGTCGAACCGCTCCAGGAAAGAGAACTGATGGCAGGCCACGAAATTCGCCTTGCTGATCAGATAGGACGAGCGGATCGGATTCGTGCCGAAGCGGAGATGGCTGATGGTCAGGGAGCCGGCCTTCTTGGAATCGTAAACGAAATAACCCTGTGCGTTGAAATCCGTCTCTTCGCCGATGATCTTGATCGAGCTCTTGTTCGCGCTGACCGTTCCGTCTGAGCCCAGGCCGTAGAATACGGCTCTGGTCCGTTCGGCCGGCTCGGTCGAAAAATCAGGGTCCACATCCACGGACAGGT
>JAFGEX010000312.1 GCA_016931355.1 bacterium | reverse complement strand
CTGCACCGGACCGGCAATGCGCTCGTGGAGCGGGTGGCGGTGCACCGGTTCAACGGAGACGGCATCAGCTGGCAGATCACCGAGGATGTGACGGTGAAAGGCTGCACGGTTACGGGATGCTCCAACGCCGGGCTTCATCCGGGGACCGGATCCCCGCGCACCCTCATCGATTCCTGCGACTGCAGCGGCAACGACCGGTTCGGCCTGTTCGTTTGCTGGCGCGTCCGGAACGGACAGGTGCGGAACAGCCGTTTTTCCTCCAACGGCCTTTCAGGCATCTGCACGGGTCACAAGGACACGGACATGCTTTTCGAAGGAAACCATATCTTTGAAAATAAAGGCGGCGGTATTCATTTCAGGCCGGAAACACCATCAAACGCGCCGCACCGGAACGTGTTTCGGGGCAATCGGGTGGAGAACAACGGCGGATTCGGGTTCTCCTTTGACAGCCCTGCCCGGGACGTTGTCCTGGATTCCAACATCATCCGGAACACGGAGGGCGGCCAACAGAAGGCGGCTGTTCGGATTGGACGGGACGGGTTGAAACCCTCGATGATTAAAAACCGCATAACCGGGCATCCGGACGGGGAAATGGTTATTCAGGACAACACAGGGGGAATCTAGATCATATGACCAGGGCTTCGGAACTCAAACGCAACAACGTGGTCCGGATCAACGGCCAGATCTATTCGATTGTCCAGATCGACGTAAAGACGCCGTCGGCCCGCGGATCCGCCACGCTGCACAAGATCCGCTTCTCCCATGTCCAGACCGGACAGAAGCTGGAACAGACGTTCCGCTCCGAGGATGCGGTCGATGAGGTCGAACTGGAGAAAAAGCCTGTTCAGTTCCTTTACCGGGACGGCGAATCCTGCACATTCATGGCATCAGACGATTACTCGCAACACACGCTTCAGAAGGAACAATTGGAGGGCAGGATCGAGTGGCTTTCAGACGGCATGGAAGGCATCACCGGATTTTTCCTTGACAGCGCCATGATCGGGATCGAAATCCCCCACACGGTGAACCTTGAAATAGCCGAAACTGCTCCAGCACTGAAAGGCGCATCAGTCACGAACCGGAGCAAACCGGCGCGTCTGTCCAACGGAGTAGAAATTCAGGTCCCGGAGTATATGGCGGTAGGGGATATGGTTGTCGTCAATACGGAAACGGGGAAATTTATTTCCAGGGCGTGAACTTGAGACTTCTGAAACTGCCACGCAATTTTAAACTGCGTGGCAGTTTTTAGTTATGCCTGTACACCCTCACATAATCCACAAGAAACGAATCCGGGAACACGGCCTGCCGCGGATTATTCGCCCATCCGCCACCGATTGCCCAGGCTTCGGTTGACAACTCGGAAGTGACCTTGACATAAGCCGGGACCTTGGAAATGCCACCAGCTGTGGAACGCCAGGTTTCGATGCTGTCGATGTAGAAGATATAGAGGGAATCGCTCCATTCCAAAACATAGGTGTGAAATCCGTTACGGATCCCCGGCATGGTCACCATTTTACCGGTGGACTGATGCGCCTCGCCGTACCCGTCCCAGTGCAGCGCGTGGTTGATCTTGTCCGTCCACCCGAATCCTTCCATGATGTCGATTTCCGTGCCGTCTTCGCCTGATCCGTTCTCATTCGTGACGCCTGTGGAATACAGCCAGAACGCCACCCACCAGCCGGGTTGCGTGGGCAGTTTGCAACGGCATTCGAATTTTCCGTACCTCTGTTCGAAATGGCCTTTCGAGCGTATGGCGCCGGTTGAGTAGTCATAGGCATCGGAGTCCGCATTGCGGTTTCCGATTTTCCTTGCTTGCAGCACCAGGTTCCCGTTGCCGTCGAGAAAGGAATCCTCCCTCAGCCACCAGCCGTCCGGCCCTGAATCGTTGTTCTTCCTGTTGTACTCCGGCCTGTCCCATTTCTTTGCGTCCGGGATTCCGGTCCCGTCGAACTCGTCACTCCAGGTCAGGGTCCAGTCTCCGCTGGATTCAACCGTTTTTTCGTTTTTGGACGGATTCTTGCACATCATGAGGATCAAGCCCATGCAGGCGATCCCCGCGGCTTTGAAGAGGATGTTTTTCATGCAGGAATGATAATAAAGATAAGGAAGAGTGTCAAGGGGAAAAGCAGGATTCGCCCCGATTCTCTAGCCATCGCTTGATAATGGCGACATCAAGCCATGACCGGGATACCTCCTACTCTCGCGCCAGTGGTTTCAGAAGGATCTGGTGCTTGCGGCACGACGGTCTGAACGGCAATGCAAAATCATGAAGAACAACCTTCGTGAAAACAAATCATAGAAAATTGTCTTTAATAATATTCATAATGAATTTCATGATCGCAGAAGGAACTGTAAGGAGGCACATAGACCCTCTGGATGATCAACTCGTACCGGTCATTGTAAACAAATATTTTCTGATCGCTGATGTCATCTCCTAAAAATCCTTTCACCTTCCTGAGCAAACCATCCCTGTAATAGTAAACCATTCTATGCGCCAGCCTCCCATGGGATGTAAAATAAAGTTGTTCAGTAAGGATTTCGTTGAAGTATCGATATTCATGAACATGAATGGCTTCATCCCCATCAAAAAATGTCATTTTCGCCAATAATCCGTTCGAATATTCACTTACCTCTCTGTCGATCTTTGTATAATTTTGATAAGGGTCTCGATGGAACGATTCAGTGAGATTGCCTTCAATATCATATCGATAAAAGACAGTATCCCTTAAAACAAAATCGGGAGTTGAATGGTTTGTTATTTTCTGCAGAAGCTTGTCGGATAAATCATAACGATACTGAATGGTATCCGTCCAAAGATCTCCCGTCCCTATTATTTCTTTGATTAAATTGGCCCGGTCATCATAAGAATATTGGGTATGATCGTGCACAGTGATATCAGACAATATTCTTGTTTTGCCGGCGAGGAATCCATTGCCGTCATATTCGTATTCTGTCTTTTCAAGCACCTGATTGGAGTGAAGCGGTGTAACCGTTTCGGTCTTCAGCTTTGAATGGACCACTCTGAGCGGTCCTTCCGGCAGTGACACCTCAATGCGCGACGGATCACACGGTTCCGTCGAATTCCTGGAACAAAACAATGCCGGGCCAACCGCAAACAGGACCAACCAGGGTATGATTGATTTCATCTTTCAGCCTGTATGGATTGAGTTTGCAGGATGATAGAGGTCCTTTAAGCCCGTGTGCTCCGATCCCAACCCACTCCCCTGTTGCCTGGGAACGATCCCATTAAAATTGAATTTCCCTGGCCAGCCGATCCTCGGCATGAAAAGACCACACGGTACAATCCTTTTTGATTGCCAAACACTCGGAATTTGCATAGACATAAAACACATCATCCAAATCCCCCACCCTGACCGGGACATTGATGAAGACAGGGTTATCCGTTATGGAATGAATCGTCGGGATATAGCCCCAGAACCAGACACTCCCGTCACGCCTCAAAGCAAGATTGAAATGGTAATTGGCCGATATATGGACGACATCATCCAGGCCCTTCACCTGAACCGGCTCGGAGCTCGATTCCAGCGAATCGTTTCCCAATTCCCCGAGACTGTTCTGTCCCCAGGCCCATACCGTCCCGTCACTTTTCAGGATGACTGTATGGGCTATGGAATTTTGCACTTCAAGGACATCATTGACCGGAACGAATCCACCCCAAGAGGGATCTTTGTAGGATCTCCAGTCTAAAAGCGTGCCGTCATTCTTCAAGGCCATCGAGCCGGAGAGAGATCTGGTATCGGTCAGGAAAGGGAATTGTTGGGGAGTGTAAAATGAGGAATCAGCATTTGCATCGATTTTTATATTCCACACCGACCCGTCTTTCCGTATCATCCATCCGTCTTCGAAAATCCTGTGTGCGCCGTATAAATAGGATATTTTCCTGGGGCTTAAAATTTTTGGCCATATGATGCTTGAAATCCTGTTTGAACCCCACAACCAAATATTTCCCACTTGATCGACGGCCGAGCACATGCCGTTTGATAGATTGAAGTCGATGATATGACTCAGGGGACGTATACGTCGGGGGATTTTCACGGATTCTTCGGTCCCCTGGCCCAATTCACCGTCAAGATTTTCGCCCCATGACCAAAGCGTGCCGTCGGGCTTTAACAGGATAGAGGAACCGAAGTCGGACATCGCTTTTCCTGAAGAACAGCCGGTCAAATAACTATTCCCAAACGGGATATTGTCTTTGCGGCAGCAGAGTGATGAAAAAAGGCCTAATAAAAAAATTGCGACGTTCCATATTTTTAGCTTCGACCGGCTATCAATCATGAATCGTTCCGAGATTCTTCCCTCATGGCGTCGCCTCAGGGAGGTCTTTCCTTCAAGAGTTGGAACCATTGGGCCATAACGAATGCCAGCTTTTACCCGCCCTGGATCCCGGGCGTGAGGTTATCTCCCACCGATTGCATCCGCGAATCTTCTTCAACACGGGAATCTTCCAACCCGAAATACCCGGGATGACACCGCCCTTCAGAATAATTGACGATAGAAGATGGACGATCGAACAAGGATTTTTGATTGCGGATTTTTGATTTCAAATAGGATCAATCCGAAATCAGCAATCCAAAATCCCCGAATCCCTATTCCCGATCCCCCAATCCCGATTTCCTGTGATGCCCGTCTTTTCCCAATCCCTGATACACGGTCCCCAGGCTTTATCCATGCGGCGGCAAGCCGCCGCACTCCATATCCCCCAAACCCCGATCCCCAAATACCGAATCCCGGCTCTTTCGATGCCCGATGCCCGAAGAACGATGCACGTCTTTTTCCCGATCCCCAGACTCATTGCCGATTGAAGATGGACGATTGACGATTTTCGATTTCCCGAGCCCCTACCTCCTGATCCCGAATTCCTTTCTTTCCCGATCCACTATTCCCGATTCCCGATCCCCGTCTTTTCATCCTCATCCCGCCACAGATACGATCTTGCCCATGAACAGCATGGCATCGGAAGTCACTTCCCGGATCATAAACAGGAACGGCCTGTCCACCCGCATCATTAGCTCAGGGGGATCCCCGGAAAAGCGGTCCACGACAACCACGGTCACTGCAGCCGCCTCCGTTCCTTTTTCATCCACCTCGACGAAGGTTTTCTGCTTCACCAGGCTGATGTACAGGCCGCCTTCGGGATTGATGTTCGTGAAATCCGCGCCCGAAGGATCAAATGCAACCGCCATGCCCAGGGCTGAAAGCACGTCGTTCAGTTTGATCTCGTATTCCACCTTGAATTTGGGAAGCTGAAGGGTCAGTTCCTGCTTGCTGAACTGCGTCTTCCAGGATTGCCAGTTCCCGACTGTAAAGGATGCCGCCAGGTCCAGATGCGAATGCCCGGGTTTCGGCAGGAAAATCGTCATGGCGAAACTGCCGTTTCCGTAAGGCAGCTCGACCGCCTGGAACGCATCGGTTTCCATATAGGACAGGGTCGCCTTCTGCTGCATCATTTTGCACGCAGCGCTCCCGCCTCCGGGAAATGTGAAAAAATCATCCCGGGTGTTCGCCGTGTTGAATTCATAATGCCAGGTGCCCTTGAAATACAGAGCGTTGATCAGCATCATGACCGTGGTTGGATTGATCCGGTCGATGATGTCCGGGATCCTGCCGTGCGTCTTATCCGAAACCCACACATTGACGATGTCCGGGGCGTCCGGGGAATCGAAATCCATGGAGCGGATTTCGGCGTCAAAATACTCCTGGTTGGCGGAGATGAATTCGGCCAGCACGCTGAAATCATCCCGGTACCAGATGGAATTGGCGATTTCCATGACTGTCGCTGGATCCGCGCTCAGCAGCCATTCCATGATGCTTTGATAGGATGCATTGATGTCTTCCTGTTCCCATCCGGTGAATCCGAGCGTTTGTTGCATGCCGGTTTCCGTTGTCCCGGCTGCTCCGTTCAGGGTCATTCCGAGCGCCATGGATGCGCTGAACGGCGAGATGAAGACATTGACATCCTCCCCGGTCCGGACGATCTCGCGGAACAGCTCGAATCCGAAAGGATTTCCGGACTCGATGAGGCTCTTCTCAAGCGGCGTGAATTCCCGCGCCTGTTGATCCGCAGGCGCAGTTGAAAAATCCCTGGAGCAGGATGCAAGAAGCGCCAAACCCAAGAGGCATGCCTGCACCTGAAATGCCCGGTTTTTCATAATCCCTCCCTGTAATGAATAACAGACAACCCGATTTGAGCTTCCGGAAAATGCAAAAATCCTCAATTTTTTGCGGATTCCACAAAAATTAAAGGATAGCAGCCGTTTTTCACAGGCTGCCTTCATGCGTACATCCGGGATCATGCAATCCGAATGCCGAAAAAATACTTGACTTTGAGTATAATATCATTATACTTCGAAACATGACAAAAAACAAGACCAAACAGCAGGCGGGCGAAAGGTCGGAGCAGCTCTTTCAGCGGCTGAAAACCAACCGGCTCATCGCCCTGTTCAGCCCGGAGAATCCCGGGCAATGCGTGCAGGTGTATGAGGCACTCAATCCTCTCGGCGTGACACTCGAAGTCGCGTTCCGGACCCCGGCTGCAGCTGCGGGAATCCAGGCCATTATCCGTCAGGATCCGGAAGCCCGGGTCATCGCAGGAACGGTCATGACCGCTGACCAGGCAGCCAGGGCCATGGAAGCAGGCGCATCCGGCATTGTGTCTGCGGATTACATGCCTGAGGTGGTCGAATCCTGCTGCAGGCACGACATCCTGTGCGTGCCCGGCGGGCTCGGGGACGTGGGCAAGCAGCTTGCGCAGAAGGCCGCTCTCTACGGATGCGCATTCGAGGAGCTGCAGAAAAAACATCCGTATCAGTGGATACACAAGCTGTTCCCTGCAGTGACCAGGGACGCGGTGTTCGCAGGCCTGGCCCAGGCGTGGAAGGGGCCTTTCCCCGGGCTTCAATTGATTTACACCGGCGGCATCACTCTGGAAAATATCGGGGACCTGGCGAAAAGGGATGCGGGCGGGATTTTCTGCGCCTCGGCCCTGTCATCGCCGGCGTCGGATCCGGACCAGATGACGGCAGCCGCAAAGGAATGGATTTCGAAGATCGAAGGTTCATGCTGACTGCTGACGTGTGATTGTCGATCTGTCAGAGGGAAGAAAATCCATTTCGATCGCATATCACCGGGCGTGCCGCGGCACCGCACGTTGTCGTTTCAAACGATTAACACTGTGTCTTCAGCGGGAATGCGCAATCCGGCAGAGATGACCTGACGGGCGCGGGGGCTGAGATATATAAAGAAGGTGACTCCATGAATCTGAAGATCAAATCTGCGGAACAATGCCGCTTCGACCTGGTATCCCTGGGCGAAATCATGCTTCGCCTGGATCCGGGGGAAGCCCGCATCCATACAACGCGCACCTTCCGCGTCTGGGAAGGCGGAGGCGAATACAATGTGGCCAGGGGACTCAAGAGATGCTTCGGACTGCGCACTGCAGCGGTTACGGCTGTTGTGGACAATCCGGTCGGCAGGCTTCTCGAGGACCTCATCCTGCAGGGCGGCGTGGACACAACCTATATCCGGTGGATCCCGTTCGACGGAGTAGGCAGGAAATGCAGAAACGGCCTGAACTTCACGGAAAGGGGATTCGGTGTGCGCGGCGCGGTCGGCTGCTCGGACCGGGGCCATACGGCTGTCTCACAGCTGAAACCGGGCGACATCGACTGGGAAAAAATATTCGGACAGGACGGCATCCGGTGGTTTCACACGGGCGGAATATTCGCAGGCCTTTCCGAATCGACACCGGCGGTTCTCGAGGAAGCCATGCAGGCTGCCCGGAAACACGGCACTGTCATCTCGTTCGACCTGAATTACAGGGCGTCTCTCTGGAAGGACATCGGCGGACAGGAGAAGGCACGCGAGGTCAACAAACGCTTGGCTCCCCTGGTGGACGTGATGATCGGCAACGAGGAGGATTTCACAGCCTGTCTGGGACTGGAGGTCGCGGGCGTGGGCGCGAACCTCACAGGCCTTGAAGCCGGTCAATTCAAAAAAATGATTGAAAAGGCTGTGAAAGCCTATCCCAATTTCAGGGCAGTGGCAACAACCCTGCGCGAGGTGCATACCGCGACCCTCAACGACTGGGGCGCGGTATGCTGGGTGGACGGAAATTTTTACGAAGCGCAGCAGCGAAGGAATCTGGAAATCCTGGACCGCGTAGGCGGTGGCGACAGCTTCGCGTCCGGATTCATCTATGGATTGATGGTTTCAGCGGATCCGCAGAAGGCGGTGGATTACGGGGCAGCGCACGGCGCGCTCGCCATGACGACTCCGGGGGACACATCCACTGCGACACTGGAAGAAGTAAAGAAAGTTGCAGGCGGGGGAAGCGCGCGGGTGGTGAGGTAGGTTCAAGACCTCCGGAAGGTCCACTCTTTTTCAATCCGGTATAATCAGGACCTCCCGGAGGTCTCCAATCAACGCCCCGGATTCAGAAAAACATCCATCCGTGTGATTTCGCCTCTTCGCTCAAAGATCGAAACGCTCGTTTCCCTGTCCAGCCTGAGGCCGGGACGCTCTTCATCCTCCTTGTTTTCCTTCCTGAGAATGATCTTGCTCTCCCCGGATAGATGATAAACAACCGGGACCTGGCAGAACGTAAATGCGAGGCTGCCCTTTTCAAGCGGAATGGAAACTGCTGATCCGGAGAGATCAAAGGTCTGAAAAACGCCTGCTGATTTCAGGAATTCCTTGCTTGAGAGAAGCAGCGGATCAAAGGAAATCACACCGTCCAGGATGCGCATCCCCAGCTCCCCGAACCGGGAGATGACGTCCTCCTTGACCTGGCCGGTGAGTCCGGGCTGCTGAACGCCCGCGAATCCCGGCGTGTGGGAATAGGGATCCGTGGGAAAGGCGCCGTACAGATCCGGCGGCTTGTGAACGCCGATCCCCTCCCTGATGGCTTCGTAATGCCGGGCGAGTTTCTCCCGGACTGCTTCAGGCTCCCCGGATGCATGTGCACGCAGCACAGTTTCCTGCACTGCCAGGCAGAGCTTTGAAACCATGTGCCAGTAGATGCAGCCGAGGCCTTCGTATTTGTAAAAGGTCCCGGAGCGTCCGGTGAAGGATTCATGGTCGAACATCCGTTCATAAATGCCGAGCAACAGAGGCGTCTCCTGAGCGGCGAGCTCCCGGAGGCCGTCCTCCCGGATCGTTTCAAGCGCAGCCTTCAGCATGGACGCGTTTCTGAATTCCCCGTTGAAATGTAAGCCTCCTTCCGCATCGCGCCTGACGATTCGGGAATCCCCCTGATGGGCAAGCCGCTTCAGCAGCTCGGACCTGAGGAATTCCTTTTCCGGGATATTGTTCTTTTCCATGAAACGCGGCAGGTGCCGGTCCGGATACAGGATGTAACTGAACTGGTCTTTTCGATAGAGGGAGCTTTTTGCCAGAGCGTCGAGCAGGTCCGCGGACTCGCGCGGGGAAAGGAATCCGGAGCTCAGCACGGCAGCCTGGCCTTCCAGCATCTCATAAAGACGCCTGATGGAAATGGATCCGTCCTCCCTGACCTGCATCAGGTTGTACGCATGGTACAGCCCGTCCGGCCGCCTGTTCGCCCGTATGGAATGGTCCATGTACCGGAGCGCCAGTTCCGTGAATTCGACCAGGGCGGAGCCGGGCAGATTTCTGCGCCTGCCGGAAAATCCTGTTGCATATAAAACAGTCCTGTAGGCGCTTCCTGCCCCGCCCAATCCGTCCAGCACCTTCCTCCGGTCCGCATCGGAAAGCGGGCCTTCAAGAAGCAGCAGATGGGTGTGCAGCGTCCCCATCACACCGGAAAGAAAATCCGCGACCTCTTCGGATACGGCGATGTCGCCGCCGGACAGGGATTGAAAAAGGTCCCTGCAGAAAGCCAGATGCCTGCGCAGGTAATACAGTGTGACCATGGACACGCCGGTCCCGACCAGCGCGTTGTTCGCGTCATTCCATTCCGGCCTCTGCGTGTTCATCCAGATACCCGCCTCGGGGATGAAATTGCTCAGCTTGGCCAGAATGGGGACGAGCAGTTTCTCGCACAGGTTGACATGGAGGGTCCGGCCGTTTCTGTCCGGCAGGGATTTCCCGTCCGGTCCGGTTTCAGCGACACGCTTCTGCACAACGGATTCGCGTTCCATATCGAATTCGATTGTATTCCGAGGATCCGCCAGCAGGTCCGGATAGGGCTTGATCCTGTAGGGGATGTCCGCGTACGTGAACAGGTCCCGCGTCATCCATTTCTGCAGCGCAGCCGGATGGTACCGTTCCGAGACCTCCAGCAGCCTCAGCAGGTACACGATCTGATGATCCCCCCAGTACCCGATGTAGGACCAGGGATCATGCGGATCCAGCTTCTCCCATTCGTATCCCTCACGGGTCACGCGGTACGGATTGTAGCCGTCCGCGCTCGACGCGTTGACGAACTTGGCGATCATGCTCTCCGCATAACCGGGATAACTCAGGGCCAGGGCCTCCCAGTTCTGGAAGATGTCCCGCCAGTTTCCCTGGTAATTCAGGATCTTTCCGCCGCGGGCGTCCCTGATTTCGATGGAGAACAGATTCCACGGCCTGCTCGGGTCGCCGTGCCTCCGGCTGAAAGTCAGGGGCATGTACTCCCGGCCGAGTTTTTCAAAATCCGGATCCCCGAGTGCGGCGATGCGCTCCAGGAGACCGGACCGTAGAATCCGTTCCGGCAGGGCGGATAAAAACGAGGATTGCCTTCGCGCGACGTCCCTGTTGGACGTGAGAATGAAGGAACGGAAATCGGCGCTGTCCACGAAAAAATGATCCTCGAAAACGCCGCCGCGCATGACATTGAAGAGCACGTTTGAAAAATGCCGGTTTGATGAAAGGGCATCCCCTGTTTTCTGTATGCCGTCCGCCCTGGCTGCGATTCGCCTGAGATTCTCCGTGCTGCTGCGCACATCGTCCAGGAGTTCCTTCCGTATATCGTCCCCGCTTTTTAAAAGCCTGATCAATCCGGTCACCTGCGAAGCGTCCTGGCTCACATCCGCGGCCATGGACCATTCCCGGGATGATCCGGCTGCGAGTTTGAACCTGGCATTGATAAAATACGCGCCCCGGCAGCCGCGCACATCGGACTCCTGTCTAACGGCCAGCCCGGCGCGGAAGCGGCCGGCCTGCCTGGATGAAACCAGGCGCAACGGGTTCTTCAGGCCGCAGGACCATACGGTCGTGGCCTTGAGGGCCTCGCTCGGCTCCGCCTTATCCGTGGGCACTGAGCTGAGCGTGAAAAGCCCCAGGCCCGTGTCGGGCAGCAATTCGTTCCGCTTGTATCCGTCCGCCAGCGTGCTGTACTCGAGCTGGAACCTCCGGCCGATCCCGAAGGGAAGCAGGTTCCGGATTCCGTCCAGGATATCCACCGACAGTTCCGCCCTGCCGGTGTTTTCGATGCTTGAATGCCGGATGAAACCAAACCGGTCCCCGGATGTCCATTCATACCGGAAACGGATATTGAGGTCCAGGTTGATCTCCTCGAACAACACCCGGTTGCCCACTGCGTTTTTGTAGAGATTGCGCTCGATGCGGTACGGCGCCGGACCGTCCACAAAGGGTTCCCAGAAAAAAGTCTTTCCGGACTTGACGGCAAACAGGGCCGTGCTGCCTCCGGTATTGTCCTTGCCGTCATGGATACGGTCGTCCGTGTAATACGGGAACAGGGCGTTGTCCGGATTCCTGCGGCCGGCCGTGAGTCCACCGTTGCTCGAGATGAACATCCACAGGTCCGAATCGCTGACGATGCTCATAAAAAAGGGCGGCAGGACGTCAACGTGGGAGATCTTATAGAACGGTTCCCCGTTCAGGTCCACGTATCCGCCCTTCACGCTGCGGATTTCCGGCTTGACAGGCGTCCTGCCGATTAAAAAAGTGGGATGGGTGGCCATGGTGAAAATCCTTCCAAATCATTTCTTTTTTGCTTAAACCTGGAATAGTCTCATCAAAACAGATCAAGGCCGTCTGTTTGGATTTTCTTCATCTTCATCCCATTGGGATGGATTGTTGTTGATGTATTCCCGGATTCGGTCCAATGAAGGGTTGTTGCGTATGATGTGTTCATAAAAATTTCTTTGCCATAACCTTCCGTGAAACGAAGGCCACCCGTCGTTTTTTACGCCATCCGTATATTGTTTCGTTGTCAGCATCTTAAACCGTTGCACAATATCCGACAATGACATCGTAGGGGCGGCCCCCTGTGGCCGCCCGGTGCTGAGTGGCAGGGTGGTGACGGAATCCTGTGGCCGCCCGGGGTAGTTTGATTTTGTTAATG
>JAFGEX010000311.1 GCA_016931355.1 bacterium | reverse complement strand
GTCCGGTCCACGGATAGGTGATGTTGGTGTAGATCGGATAATCGAATCCCTGTGTCTGCCAGTTGTCCGGCACCTCGATGTTGCTCCAGCCGCTGACATCATAATCGTTTTTGAAGAACGCCGTGTTCCGCTTCGATGGATTGTCCGCAATGCTGAATTTCCAGGTCCCGTTCAGGGAATGGACAAACGGGGATTCCGTACCTTTCCCATTGATCACAGATTCCGCATCCGCGCAGGGCAGGAACGTTGCATGCGCCTCTTCGCGGTTGATCTGAAACAACTCGGGTTTGCCGTTCCATTCGGTGAATGTTTGGGCCTTTAGCAGGGCAAAAGCCATGGCTGTGAAAACGAAGATCCTTTTTTTCATTGGTTGACCTTTCTCTCTATCTCTCTATCCCACTCTCAAACCGTGTCCCAAGTTCAGATGGAAATTGGGATGACACGAATGAATCCTCCTTATACATTGCGGATTGGAATCTGACCGCATGCGTATTCCCCGCTGCGTGCCTCGGAATATTCATCACCTTGGGGTGAACGATTGATTTTCGTCCGTTCACCAGGGGTCAATCATCTTTTGTATTTCGAAAGATAATGTTCTCCGGAGGTCATCTGACTCGCTTGATCGAAAATTCCCCGGCGGCCTGTCCAGGAGCATCCAAAACCGTCACTCCACCACCCATTCCAGAATACCGCCCGAATGGGTTTTGGACAGCCGCACCTCCAGTTTCAATGCCTGCGTCTGGACAGGCTTGAAATCAACGGTATTGAACTGGTCCTTGTCAACGGAATAGGAAGAGGAGGCGGCTACAGGTTTCCATGCCCCTGCGGGATCGAGATAATGCAGCGTCCAGGACTCCGGCACACGGCATCCACCCCAGGGGCCGTCGTCGAACCAGTACACGCTGACACGCGATATGGTTTCGGTCTTCCCGAAATCGTACTGCACCCATTGCAGCGTATCCTTCAGCGGCCACCAGTCGTAGTGGATCACGTTATGGTCGTTCGAATTCGCAGGCTCCTCCTGGTCGTTGATGGCGCTGAGTTCCCGGGTTGAATGAGAACCCGAGATCCGGCTGGACGACGCAATGGTTTTGACCGGAAGCCGGAGCGCTTCTGGCGATTGAGCGATCCAGACCTGCATGTCGCCTGGCCCCCGGTTAGCCCAGGCGAAGTATGGGATAGCCTTGAACGGGACCTGTTTCTGCGCGATCGAGCCGTCATCCAGGCGCGACAGGAATTTCGCCTGCCCTTCTATCGCGACGACTCCGCCGAGCAGGCCGGGCTGGAAGGACGCGGCCAGCAGCGCAACGCTTTCCAGGACGATATGCCGCACCTGCGACCCGGGCATATCCGGCCATTCCACGCAGTACACCAGGGGGCCGCGCTGCAGGGAAACCCTGCCAAGATCCGCATCGATGCGGGTGTCTGCATAGACGCGCCGAACAGGCATCGGAAGGCGCAGGGTCACCCGGTCTCCTTTCTCCCATTTTCTCTCCAGGACCGCATAACCATTCTCTACGCGGCATTCAGCCTGTTTTCCGTTCAATTCGACAGTCCAGGCGCTGTCGCAAAAATCCCGAAACTGATATAATCCTCCAGGGATAGACTCGTTCCTCGCCCATCCTGGGATCCGGACAGCCAGCTCGAATGCGCTGTGCTCCTCCGGATTGATGACAATATCCACATCCCCTTTCCATGGGTATTCCGTTTGGATCTTCAATTCCACGGCTTTCCCATTCATTTCCACAGAGGCTGTGCCGTCCATGAACAGGTTCACGGTCAGCCGTTTACCCGTCACTGCGAATGCATATCCTGGCACGGACGGGATAACCCGGCACACATTCCCCGGGCAACAGGCGCATCCGAACCATTCGCTGCGCTCGTGATTGCCCCGCGACTCGAGCGGATTGGGATAGAAGAACCGGTCACCCGACAGGGATACGCCGGACAGCAGCCCGTTGTAAAGGACGCGTTCCAGCACATCCATGTACTGAACATCGCCCGTGAGGAGAAACATCCTATGGCACCAGAAGACCAGGCCGATAGACGCGCAGGTCTCGTTGTATGCGGACAGGTTCGGGAGCTCGTACGCTGCGCTGAATCCCTCGATGCCTGCAGCAGCTCCGATCCCGCCCGTGATATAGATTTTGGAATCCAGAAGATCCTTCCAGATGGCGTTCAGGGCATTCACATAGGCCGGTACGCCGACCAATGCGGCGACATCCGCCATGCCCGAGTACAGGTAGGTCGCGCGCACGGCATGTCCCACAGCCTTGGTCTGCTCCGTGACCGGTATGTGGCTCTGGCTGTACTCTTCGCCGCCTTTGCGAATGTCCAGAAAATATTTTGCCAGGTCCAGGTATTCCCTTTTCCCCGTGACGCGGTATAGCTTGACCAGACCCATTTCAATCACCTCATGGCCTGGGAAATAGGCGAGCTTGCCCGGTCCGAAATCCTTCAGCACCAGGTCCGCGTTCTTCAGAGCAATGTCCAGGAGTGTTCGCTTCCCGGTTGCCTGATAATGCGCGGCTGCAGCCTCGTAGAGATGGCCGGCATTGTAGAGTTCATGGCTCCCGCTCGGATCCTTTTCCCAGCGCTTCGCGCCAGCCCAGCTGTGCGGATGCTCGGGATCAATGGTGCGGCTGGTGTACAGGTATCCGTCCGGCTCCTGCGCAATGCCGATGATTTCGATCAGCGTGTCGATCCGTGCTTCCAGTGCAGGATCCGGAAAAGTCTGCAGGGAAAAGCTCGCGCCCTCGATGATCTTGTAGATGTCCGAATCATCGAACGGAAACGTCGTCCGGAAAGGCCCGGGTATCTTTTTGCCGGCGGCCAGGAAATTGTCGATACGGCCGGTCCTGTAGCAGTGGTTGATCGCGATGGGTATGGTGACGTCGTGGTTGATCCGGATGCGCGGCGCCCAAAAACGGTCGGTCAGTTTCACATCCGTGAACGGCACGGGACGGATCGGATAATCCTGGCCTGCGGCGGTCCCGGCGGCCAATAAAATCAGGCTGAAAAGAAAGCGGCGAATCATCATGAGGGTCCTCCCGTTCAATCAATCAGGACTGAGGCTTGATATCTGCCGTACCGCATTCGCCTATTGAATGATCACCATCTTTCTTCTCAGGCAGCGGTCCGGCGTCTTCAATTGATAATAATACATCCCCGAGGCCATCCGCGACGCGTCGAGATTCACGCTGTTCCGTCCTGCTGCATGATAATCCTCGAGCAGGGTTTTCACTTTTTCTCCGCGCAGATTGTACACGGACAGGTCGATCCATGCGCCCTCGCCGAGCTCGAATTGAATCTCAGTGGTGCTGTTGAACGGATTGGGATAATTCTGGCTCAGGGAGAATCGGCCGGGCCACAGCCCGGTTTCTTCCACACCGTCCGTCAGCGGCGTCTTGAAAGTCCTCTGCAGCGCCCATTCAGTCGTGTCTGTGCCATCCGTGGCGCGGACAGTCCAGGTGTAGATGGTGTTGAGCTGGAAAAGCCCGATCCCGTCCAAGACCAGGCTGTCCACCGCGATCCCCGCAATGGTGGTGTCCACATCCGGGCCCGTCAAATGGAAGATGTATTCAATGGGATCCCGGTTCGGGTCAATGGACGGATTCCATTCAAATGGGACGATGAGCGATTTCACCGCTTTTTTGTTGCCCGGCGATTTGAGGGTGAATGGCAGGGGCGCATAGTTTTCCTCCAAACCTCCGGCTATCCCGTCAGCAAAAAAATAACGGCTGGTGAGGCCCTGTCCGTCGCGCCAGATCTCGAAACCCGCCTCCATGTTGTCCAGGTACCAGTCCGTATAAAGGTATCCCCGCGTCAGGGCGTCGTGTATAAAATCCTTCAGATCAAGATTCACACTGTCAGCCTGAACGACGATCTTGTATGCGATGTATTTCCACTGGCCTCCGGAGGTCCAATCCACGAAATAGACATCCCAGTTGTGGCCTCCGATGGGAACCGTCGCAACCTTGCTGCCTGCCGGTCCTGCGCCTCCATAGTATTTGATCCAGATCATGAGTTCGCCGCCGCCGTTCGGAGCGGTCTTGCCGGAGGGGCTGAACCAGGCCTCAAAAGCTGCGTTCCACAACCCCCCTACGCCGTCCGTGTTCACAACCCAGGTAAAGGGCGCGCTCGTGAGCTCTCCCACCTTGATCGGGAAGGGGTTGTATGGAGCGTCCGTGCATCCGCCCCAGTGGCAGCCCTTGCGGATGAAGGGATAAGAGGCAACCGCGTCGCTGTTATGCGTGGATTTGACGACCTTGAAATAGGTGGATTCCAGATCGATATCCAAGCATTGCTCACCTACCCCTGCGCCCGAACCCCATACATTGTTCGATACGTGGTATTCCCCGTTCATCACCCTGGCCCAGTTCGGCGAATCGTCGCTGCAGAACTCATCCGCATGGGCTGTCTGGATCAGGGCGCCTGTCAAAAACACTGCCGCCGCGGTTAATAAAACAAAGATATTTCTTTTAATGGCCATAACAACTTCTCCATTTGAAGGTGATGGATTGGACTGGAACGTTGGATGATGGAAAAAAGGATTGCAGGTAAAGCGCTGTATTTGCTCCGCCGGGTCATAGTAAAGGAAAATACCAATAAAACCGCTGAAAATCAATGGACGGCCGGGAATAATCCGAATCAAGACAGACCTTTAAAGTCAATCCCCTCGGGACTCCCGGACCCCGGGGTCCACCCCGGGGCTGTCAAGCTACAATCTATCATCCGAGGCTTGACCCGGGATCTGATGGAGTCATGAAATATCGATGATAAGCAGAGATGTTAATGCCTGAGTATGTTTCCTCCGTCCGGCGCGTTGGTCAAGGCTTGACCATTGCAGCCAATAGCCGCATCCCGGATAACCTGCCCAAGAAATTTCAATCCCGGAAGTACTGATGAACCGGAATTTTTAAAATCCGTTTGACAATACCGCATCAATAAATTATATTTCACATAAATCCTCTCATTCTATACCTGCTTCTCGATTCCAGCACTGCCGCGGCTCATCCCGGGAGGAGAATCCCTTTCCCCCCATCTACAGGGAAAGGTGTTTCGCCGTTTGTTTCCAATTTGGAAAAGGAGATCAAGCCATGAATCCTATCCGAACTACAAAAAGGCGGTCAGGGGCAATCCTGGCGATTGGACTCATCTTGCTCTGCGTCACAGCAGGGGTTGATCCGCTGATCGCAGCGGACGG
>JAFGEX010000310.1 GCA_016931355.1 bacterium | reverse complement strand
TTGTGGGTGCTGGTTTCCAGAGTCACCGTTTTCATGTCCGCCAGAAGAGAGGCGTCCGTGATCTGGACATTGTTGTTGATCACATAATTCGCCGCATTCTCCGCGCTTTCCCGGTTCAGGGATTCGTCGAACACGAGCCGGACGGATCCGGGCGTCCGCACCTCCACAGAGGCCAGCTGAGGGCCGACCGTGTCGGGCGGGAGATAGCTGTAGGTCACGGCATTGTGCGTGCCGATGAGATTGGGCGTGAAGGCGCGATCCGTGACGTTCTGAACGGTGACCAGGTAATCGCCCTTGTCATGGGGCTCGGTCATGAGCCAGACCTTGGAGAAATCCGTTGCGTCCGGTATGGCGCTGAGGATGCGCAGGGCCGGCGTGATCGTGTAATTGGCTATTTTGCTGGCCTGAACGGCGTCCACCGGTTCGCTGAACACGAGTTCCAGCGTGTTGCTCATCGGAGCGCTGACGCGGATCAGGGCGGGTTTCGTGGAATCAGCCGGATTCCATTGATAGGAGATCTGGCTGTAGTCCGTAATGCGGTTCTTGGCCGGTGAGGCGTCCGTCAATCCGTTGACCGTGAGGGTATATGCACCGGGTGCGTGTTTCGTGGTCTGGAGCAGCACGGATTCGGCGGAAGGCGAAGAAACGACATCCTCCACTGTCACCCCGCCTGTCACCTTGTAGTTGTCCTTGTTTTTGGACGTGGCCTCGTCCATCACCTCACTGAAGGTCACCTGGATCAGGCGGCTGGTCTTGCATTCCGCCGATACGAGGGCCGGGGCGATGCCGTCCTGGATCTCTACGGTGTAATTGGCGAACGTGTTCGGCGGGATGGTGTTCCTGCCGCTAGATCCATCCTGAATGCCCTGCAGGAAGAGGGTGTAATGGCCCTGCCCGTGCGGGCTGGTCAGCAGCATGATCTGGGTGAGGGTGTTGTCCAGGGTCGCTTTGTTGACCGTGATACCGTCCACGGAATAATGGGCAATCTCCTCGACTGAGGCCGGATCCAGGGGCTCGTCGAAATGGATGATCAGCATGCCCGAACTGGCCACCTCGACGCTCAGCAGAACGGGCGGCACGTTGTCAGCCGGCGAGTAATGATAGGACTGCTGGCTGGAAGGAAGGGTGTTCGGGATGGAAGCAAGGTCCTGTATCCCGCTGATCGTGAGGGTGTAGGGGCCCCGCTGATGGGAGGTTGTTTCGATGAAGACTTCCATCTGCGATTTGGAGAGCCAGATGGATTGTATGGTCAGATTGCCGCTGAGTGTGTAATGGGATTTGTCCCTGGCCGATGCGGCCGACACGGGTTCATTGAAACAGACCTCCAGGATTTTGTCGCCGAAGATTTCAACCCGTTCGACCATGGGCGGGATCTGGTCGTCTGAAGCGCAAAAATAGCTTTTGGCATTGTTCCCGGAGATGGGATTCGGATTGGCGGCCATGTCCGTCACGTTGCTGACAGTCACCGAATAAGTCACCCCGGCCGTATGCCTCCCTGTTTTCAGAAAGACCCTCTTCTGGGAGGCGTCAAGCGTCGCCTCCTCAACGGCGATGGAAGGGGCGATCACGTAATGGGATTCCGTCTCGGCTCCGGGCTTGGCGAGCGGTTCGCTGAAGTCCAAAACCAGCATGACCTGGCCGGCCAGGGAGGCGGCCATGAGAACGGGAGCCGTGTGATCCTGGGCCTGAAAGGTGTACTGGGCCTGCGTATACCGGCTGTCGATCGTGTTGGCCGGAACGGCCTGGTCCACGATGTTCTTCACGGTCACGGAATAGGTCTGGCCCGGAGTGTGATATCCCGTGTTCAGATAGACGTGGTTGAGGGAATCTCCGACCAGGGACGCGGAGGTGATCGTCACAGCCGGCAGGATGCTGTAATGGGAGATGTTTTCGCTGCTCGCCCGGTCGATCATCTCGCTGAAAATGAGCTCAACCAGATTCCCCCCGTGCAGATAGGCTTTGAGAAGCTGCGGCTGCGTCCGGTCCGGGGAAAGATACGAATAGGTTTTTTGCGTGTTGCCGGAAATGGTATTCGGTTGCGCGGCCTGGTCCTGGATGTTGTTGACCGTCAGGGTGTAGCCGCCCGAATTGTGCACGGCCGTGTGAAGCCAGACCACGGTGGCCGAAAAATCCAAGACGGCCTGGTTGATCGCGACGAACGGGGTGATGCTGTAGTTGGATACGGCTTCGGCGCTGAGTTTCGTGACCGGCTCATTGAACGTGATTTTTAAAGCCTGCCCGTTGGACAGAATCTCCACATTGCCGTCGATCAGCGGCGGCATATGATCGGGAACCGTATAGGTGTAGGAAAGCTGGTCGGACACGCGGATATTGGACGGGACTGCGTTGTCCCCGATGCCGGTCACCGTGACCGTGTACTGCCCCTGGCTGTGGGCCTGGGTGGTCAGAACCACGGTGGCGGAGGTGCTCCCCATCTGGACCTGTGAAATGGAGAGGGCCGGGCTGATGGAATAATTGGCTGAATTCAGCGCCGTGCTGGCGCTGACCGATTCGTCGAACTCCAGTTCGAGCGTCGTCGCATTTTTGCATCGTGCGGCAATCAGGTCCGGCGCTTCCGCGTCCGAGGCCAGGCAGGAATACGTAACCTTCGTATTGGCTGCAATGACGTTTCCCGATCCGTCCTTCACGTTCTGGATGGTTAATGTATAGTTTTTTCCTGGCGTGTGGTTGGCCGTGGTCAGGTACACGGTGCGCGAACCGGCATCGATCCCGGAGTTCTGTATGGCCACGCTCTGAGCCCCGTCCGTGATCGAATAATTGGACACGTTCATGGCGGAACTCGCCAGCATGGCCTCGCTGAAGAGGACGGAAAGAAAATTCTGGCGTATCAATTCAACGGTATTGACTGTGGGCGGCGTCAGATCCGATCCGCTCCACGTGTAGGTCATCTTGGAATTCGCAGCAATGGTGTTCGGAACCGAGGCCCGGTCCTTCACGTTGTTCACGGTCAGCTCGTATGTGCCGCCGGCATGGGTCAGCGTGGAGAGCCGAACCGTTCGGTTGTCCGGCTGCAGTTCGGCGCTCTGGACGACGATGCCGCCGCTGATCTGGTAGTTGGAGACCAGTTCTGCGGATGCCTCGTTCACCTGCTCCGAGAACACAACGAGCACCAGGTCCGCCAGCTGGCAGGTGACGGATTCGATGACGGGGGGCGCATCATCCGTGACAAAAAAGCTGGATTCCGTGGAAAACGCGCTCTCGTTGTGGCTCTGGTCATAGGCCGTGACCGCAAAATAATACGTGGTGTTCGTTTCGAGGTTTTGAACCTCGTAGGCTGTTGCGTTTCCCACATCGATGATGCCGGTATAATTCTTGGAAATCGTTCCGTAATAAACCTGGTATCCGCCCAGGTCTTGCTCCGTGTTGGCGTTCCACCTGATGCGCACAGAAGCCGGAAACAAAAGGACGGGAAGCAGCACGATCATCCCCCCGATGATCCATCCCCTAAGGCCTTGCTTGTAATGATGCTGCATGAATTCCCCTCGATAAATATGAAAATGCATGGATTCTTCAGGTCTTTTTGCAAACAGCATACCATTATAAGAGCAATTACATAATTCATTGATTTTATTATTATTGTAAAGTTGTGAATTTATTGTCACAAATTTATTTCCGCCGGTCTTGGGAAAGAATTGCCGATAACCCGGTCATAATAGGTTAAATACTTTATTTTCAGGGAATAATACCAGGAATGAATACCGGAAAGATCTTGAATTTTTCTGTTAAATTATGCAATAATTTAAATTAAGAGGCAGAACAACCGGTGGTAAAATCCGCCATGGACTGGCCAATAGTTGGCAGGTATTTATGGTCTCATGGAATATTATTGAGGCAGGGGATTCGGAGAGCGGGGATCGGGATTCGGGGATTGGGATTCGGAAAAAAATAGATCTACGGAAAGCGATTGCAGAATGCAAATATCAGATCTGAAGCAAAGGAGGCATCGGGAAAAAAGGGTAATCGTGGATCGGGAAACGGGATTTGGTCAATCGTCCGTCGTCAATCTTCAATCGTAAATGATTTTTCGTGCGTCGTGCCTCGTGCTTCGGGCATTGTGGAAAAGATGGAGTTCGGGCATCCGGATTGAACAGGATTTTTCAATCCCCAATCCGCAACCTAAAATCGAAAATCGTCCATCGTCAATCGGCAATGATCACTTGATCAATCCCAGGTCCCGCACGATGCCCTCGAGGATTTTGCGGCTGCTTTCCTTCATCGGAACCAGCGGCAGGCGGTACACCTCTTTCACCATGCCCATCATGGCCAGCACGGCCTTGACAGGAACCGGATTGGTGTCGAGAAAATTGCCCGTCCACAGGGGGAGATACTTCTTCTGAATCCGCATGGCCTCCGGATATCGATTTTCCATGCACAGGCGGGTGAATTCGGCCATGACACCCGGGATCTCATTGGAGGCCACGGATATCAGTCCTTGACCTCCCAGGGCGATCAGGGGCAATGTGTTCGCGTCGTCGCCCGAAAGCATTTTGAATCCTTCCGGAATCCTGACCGCGAGTTCCCCCATCTGGCTGATGTTTCCGGAGGCTTCCTTGATGCCGATGATGTTGTCGATCCCGGCCAGCCTGGCGACCGTGTCCGGAAGGATGTTGGATGAGGTTCTGCCGGGCACATTGTACACAATGACAGGCAGGGAAACGGCGCCTGCGATCGCCTGGAAGTGCCGGTACAGGCCCTCCTGAGAAGGTTTGTTGTAATAGGGAGCGACTGAAAGAATCGCATCCGCGCCCGTGCGCTCCACGGCGCGGGCCAGCTCGATCACCTTGGCGGTGCAGTTCCCGCCCGCTCCGGCGATCACCGGAACCCTGCCCTTGTTCTGATCGCAAACCGTCTTCACGACTTCGATGTGTTCCTCGAAGCTCAGGGTTGCGTTTTCCCCTGTGGTTCCGCAGGGCACCAGAAAATCGATCCCGTCCCCGATCTCGAAATCCACAAGCCGGCGCAGCGATTTCAAATCCAGGGATCCGTCTTCCTGGAACGGCGTCACCAGGGCGGTGCCGCATCCCTTCAGGTCTTTCAGATTCTTCATCCTCTCCTCCTCGATCTGCGTAAACTCCTGTGCGCCTCCCGGGTGCGTCGCAGGGATGCCCTCCTTCGGAAAGCCGGGGGCTTTCCCGCATCGCGTCCGGCGTGGGATGAGCCCGCTGACGGAATTATTTCTGCATCAGGTCGTCCAGCACTTCGCCGAAACCGAAAACGCCTGAACGGCCCTTGATCCATCGGGCGGCAATCAATGCGCCTTCCGCGAACCCCTCCCTGGAACGGGCGCAATGGGACAATGTGAGGGTGTCCACGCGGGAATCGAATCCCAGGGTATGGGTCCCTGGTATGAAACCCGCCCGGACGCTCGTGACCGGAACGGGACGCCTGTAAACGCCGGACACCATATCCTGAATGATCAGCGCCGTTCCGGAAGGCGCGTCCTTTTTAAACTGATGATGCGCCTCCTCGATGTAGGGATCGTATTCCCGGAAGGAAGCGATGAGTCCGGAGGCATAATTGACTATTTTATAGAAGAGATGGACGCCGAGGGAAAAATTATTCCCGTGAACGATCCCGATGCCGCTTTTCTCGGCGAGACGCATCACTTCTTCAAGTCTGGAATGCCATCCGGTTGTCCCGATGACCAGGTTCTTCTTCAAGGCTGCGGCGGCCTCCACGTTCCCGAATACCGCGTCCGGCACGGAAAAATCGATGAGAACCGGCACATCCTTCAGGGCGGCTTCGGATTCGGGTCCGGCCCGCAGCGGCCGGACGTCCTCGTACTTTTCCACCACGGCAATCTGATGCCGCTCCGCGATCTGTTCGATGATTTTACCCATTTTCCCGTAGCCTAAAAGCGCCACCTTCAGGGCTGCCGCAGGATCCTTGCGCATGGCTGTACCTCATCAATGGGATATGAAACGGTGATGAAAACGGCGCACCAGATCATCCGCACAGGATTCCTCCACCAGCAGGGTCAGGCTGTTCGGCGAGGACCGATGCGCCACGAGCCGGACCTCCCGTTCCCCCGCGGCATCCAGCACCCGGCTCAGAAATCCGGGCAAGCCGGCCAAGGACTGTCCCACCAGAGTGACCGTCGCCATGGACGGAACCAGCGAGAGATCACCGATTCTCTGAAAATCGTTCAGGACATGCTCCGCCAACTCCAATCCCGGGATCGCTGCAGCCAGATAGCTTTCGGACGCGGAAAACAGGTAGGGAACGATTCTCTCGCGGTCCAGGATCTCTAAAAAACGCCTGATGCTTTCGTGGTTCGGCCGGGACCGGAGGGTCTTCATGCCGAGCAGCATCAGGCCCTTTCTGCTGGTGACGGAGCGGACGGCGGATTTCCCGTCGCCGGGCCTTTCCTGTATCTCAGTGCCGGGCGCGTCCGGTCTTTGGGAATGCAGGACATGCACGGGCACGCCCCAGGCGCGCGCCGGTTCCAGGGTTCGCGGATGAAGGACCTGTGCGCCGAAAAAAGTCAGTTCCGAAGCCTCTTCGAAGGAAATATGGGAAACGGTCCTGGCCTCCGGAACGACCGCCGGATCCGCGCTCATGATGCCGGGCACATCCTTCCAGATCTTGACGTCCCGGGCTTCCAGCGCCGAACCGATGAAGGTGGCAGTCAGGTCGGATCCTTCGAATCCGAATGTGGTCGTTGCGCCGTGCTGGGTGGCTCCGATGTAACCCTGGATGACCGGGACGAATCCCCGTTCAATGACCGGCAGGATTTGTTCCCGTATTTTTGGGAAGGCGATTTCCTCCAGAGGCCTGGCCTGGCCGAAGCGGTCGTCCGTGATCATGAAGGAACGGGCGTCCATCAGCGTTGCCGGCATGCCCTGATCGGAAAGGGCCCTGGCCATGATCGCAGTGGAAATTCTCTCTCCATAGGCGAGGAAGGCGTCCAGGCTGCGGTCCGTCAGGTCCCGGAGCACGCAAACGCCTTCAAAGAGGCTGCGTATCTCCCGGAAATAATGTTCCAGAAGCCCGTGAACAGGGCTCGATGGATAATCCCGCAGGACGAGACCGCCCAGTCCGTGATGGAAATCGATGATCTCCTGCAGTTTCTCGCCGGCTTCAGCAGACCGGCCTGTCTTGGACAATTGCGCGATGTTGAGGAGATTCCTGGTCGTCTTCCCCATCGCGGAATAGACGACAACAGGTTTTTCCTGGATGAAGGAACGGATGATTTCGATGACCCGGAGAACGGAGGGAGCATCCGCAATGGACATGCCTCCGAATTTCATGACGATCATAAGACGCTGTCCTCAAAACAGGCAGGGACCGGGAAACCGGAAAGGATACGGCAGGAATGCATTAAAATCCCGCCATCCTCCGGTTTGAAACGTGATCTGGAAAATATACCCAAATCGTTCTGTATTGTCAAGACTGAGTATGGCGCAGGAAAAGATCCCGGGCAGGCATTCCGCATCGAAGCTCCCCGCAGGCTTCATCGGATAAGGTTCGATATTTCAGGCGAAAAAATCAACGGAATTGAAAGAAAAATCTTGACTTTTGCATCACGAGTTGTTATTTTAATCATCCAATTTATTATTTCCGGCAGCATGTCCGGAGCGTGAACAACTGTTGCAACAAGAAAGATCCGCCGGGTGCAGCCCGGGCTGGGCCAAAAAACATGAAAAAGACCTTTTCAAAAGAAATGCATCACCCTGCTCATCGACGCTTACCTGCCTGGAAAGGTCGGCATTGAACGGTCTTTAGGATAGCAAGAGACCTTATTGAGAAAGCCCACCTTTCCGGTGGGTTTTTTTTTATCATTGAAAGGAGCATGGATGTTCGACGAATCCAAGACAGCAGGCCGCGTGCTTCGCATCGGCCTGCCCAAGGGCAGCCTGGAGGAAGCCACGTTCAAGTACCTGGCTAAAGCCGGCTTCACGTTCTCCTCCAACTCCCGTTCCTATTTCCCGTCCGTGGACGATGAGGAGTTGCAGGGCATCCTGATCCGGGCTCAGGAGATCGCCAAGTATGTGGAGGACGGCGTATTCGACATCGGACTGACCGGCATCGACTGGGTACGCGAAACGCGCGCGGACGTCGTGGAGGTATCGGACCTCCTCTACGCGAAACAGACGCTGAGGCCTGTGAAATGGGTGCTGGCCGTGCCGGAGGACAGCCCGGTACGCACGGTGAAGGATCTCGAGGGAAAACGCATCGCAACGGAAGTGGTCAACCTGACCCAGGATTATCTGGCAGGCAAGGGCGTGCATGCAGAGGTGGAATTCTCATGGGGCGCTACGGAGGTCAAGACGCCGACCCTGGTGGATGCAATCGTCGAGGCCACGGAGACCGGATCATCGCTTCGGGCCAACAATCTCCGCATTGTGGACATTCTGCTGGTCTCCACCACCCGGCTGATCGCGAACAAAGAAAGCTGGAAAGACCCCTGGAAAAAAGAAAAAATCGGAAACATGGTCCTGCTGCTCCAGGGCGCGCTTCAGGCCGAGAGCCGCGTCGGACTGAAGATGAATGTGCCTGCAGGCGGCGTTGAGAAGATCGTGAAAATGCTGCCTGCCATGAAGAATCCGACCATCTCGCCCCTCTACGACAACCGGTGGATGGCCGTTGAAATCATTGTCGAGGAAAAGATCGTGAGGGAGCTGATTCCGCGGCTGAAGAAGGCGGGCGCCTGCGACATCATCGAATACCCGCTCAACAAGGTCATTCCCTGAGGCGGGACCCGTCAGCCGGGATCTTCCCGGGCGGGCCTCCCCCGTCGTCGATCCGCGAAAGGAAGAATCATGATATCCATACACAGGGAAAGCGACATCCCGGATTTTTTGAAGAAACTGGAGCATAGGCAGGCCGGTGTTCCGGGCGAAGTCCGGGAGACGGTAGCCGGGATACTCGAA
>JAFGEX010000030.1 GCA_016931355.1 bacterium | reverse complement strand
GAATCAAAGATCGTCAAACAGGCCGGACATTTGTACGCCTCATCCTTCCCCGTTGCGCGGTTTGAAAACAACGCGGAAACCGGTGCCGGACTTTCCGGATACGACGAATGTTCCTTGCAGCTGTTCGGTTAAAAGACGCATCAGGTTGAATCCCAGCCCGCCGCCCTGTGCCGGATCGAAACCTTCGGGGAGGCCGATCCCGTCGTCGCGGACGGTGAGTACCACCTCTCCCTTATTGCCGCGGCTGAACCCGACGCGGATCGTCCCCTTTTGCCTTCCTGAAAAGGCATGCCGGAACGCATTGGTCATCATCTCGTTGAAGAGCAGGCCGCAGGGAAGGGCGGTCTTGATGTCGAGACGGATATCCTCCGTTTTGTACAGGATGGACACATCGCATTCCGAGTGATAGACCTGATGAAGGCCGTGCGCGAGTTTGCGCAGGTAATCATCCATCCGGATGGCGTCAAGGGGCTCGCATTCGTAAAGCTGGTTGTGGATCAAAGCCATGGCATTGATCCGGTGCACGCTGTCGTCGAGGGCATGGATCACCTGATCCTTTTTCATGATTTCCCGTGCCTGCAGGCGCAGCAGGCTCGATATGATCGCCAGGTTGTTCTTCACGCGGTGGTGGATTTCCTGCAGCAAAGCGGCCTTTTCCCGAAGACTTTTACGGATCAGCTCCTCATTTTTCTTCTGCTCCGTGATGTCACGAAGGTGTTCGACCACACGCAATAGTCGTCCGTTGTGGTCAATAACCGGATAGGCGCGCACATCCAGCCAGATATCCATCTCCGGCACATATTTTTCGACGCGCGCCGGTTTGAGCGTCTGATAACAGAGACTTGTTGCGCAAATTTCGCATGGCAAGGTTCTTCCGATCAGTTCGTAGCATTTCCGTCCTGCGACTTCTTCCTGGCTGAGCCCCAGAAAACGGTATCCGGCTGTGTTGTAACGGATGACTCCGTGATGGGCGTCCTGGATTCCGATGACATCGGGGATGGCATTGAGTGTGGCCTCGAGGAGAAGAGACAACTCCTCATGATGGTTCTTTTGTGTTTTCCGTTTTTGTGTTTTCCGTTTTTGTGTCATGACCCTCTCCTCCACAAACCGGCAGCAGCTCGGCCGGTGGGACGCCCTCTCAATCTGCAGAGCGCTTGATCAGACTTCCCATTGAAGCTCCCCGCCGAAAGCGGCGGGGAATCTTCGATCTGTAAGGATGAAAACGTTTGGATTCTCTCGCTTACCCCGCGGCAAGCCGCGGGGAATGCGCTCGCTGCTAGATTCAAATCCGGAGCCGGACCGTCGGTCCCATGCACGACCAGCCGGGAGCACCGGATGGATAAGGGGACACCGGAGTCCAGTCCGGGGTGAGCATGACTTTTTCAATCCAGGCCCGGGGTTCACCCCGGGGTGATGACCGCCCGGTTCATTCAATTTTTTCAACGCCCTGTCTTGTCGGAATCACCTGCCTGATCGTTCCGTCTTCGTTGTAATACAACCGATCCACGCAGATGGAACGGCGGTAGGGATGGAAGCCGTCCCACATTTTGCTGCCGTCATCCCCGGGATGTTTTTTGAAATAGAGATCGGAATTATGGTAAAAAAGATACCACCGGCCTTTGTACTGTACAATGGAATGATGGTTGGTGATGCTGTTTACTTGATCCAGGATGACGCCTTTGTATTCGTAAGGGCCATACACGTTGTCCGCCGTGCAGTAGAGAATTTGGCCGTTGCCCGAGTAGGACAGGTAATACCGGCCGTTGTATTGATGTACCCATGAGGCCTCAAAAAAATGGTCGGCACCCTTCAGGATGTGCACCTGTCCATCATATGAAATCATATCGTCGTTCAGTTTGATCACATTGACGGTGTTTTGCCCCACAAACAGGTAGGCCGAACCATCGTCGTCCATCAGGACAGCCGGGTCGATAAAATCGCGGTTGCACACGACACCTTTCGAATCCTTTGACAGAAGGGGCTTCCCGATCGGGTCTTTGAACGGCCCATACGGCCGGTCGCCCACAGCCACACCGATATGAAACTGGTCGGTCGGGTAATAGAAATAATACCTTCCGTTTTTCGCGACACAATCGGGCGCCCAGGCAAATTTCCTGGCCCATCGGGTATCAGCGAGCGAAAAAACCACCCCATGGTCTGTCCAGTTTTTCATGTCAGTGGTCGAAAATACGTGCCAGTCAACCATGTCGAACCATGCCGCGTCATCCCGGTCATGCGATGGATAGACAAAAAGCGTGTCGTTGAACACCCGGGCCGAAGGATCCGCCGTATACAGGTGGGTGATGAATGGATTTTGGGCAGCTGTGTCCAGCATTCTGAAACACAGCATGAATAAAAGCGTGAATTTTGGGTTCATGGGCAACTGTCCATTTTTGTCGGTGAACGTCATTTCAAAAAGCCGGCACCCCGGCGCCGGAATTTCGGGAGCGCAATCCGCCTCTGGAGGTTGAGGGGACATCGCCCGCAGCCAAACTCAAATTTTTTCCAGAAACAGCACAGCCTCACCCGCGAACGGCGCGGCGAGAATCCGGTAATCGCCGCCCATTAAAGGTTCTGGGATGGTTACCGTACGGCGTTCGAAGGGATGGAACCATTCGACGGCAAAGGATCCGTGAGCATGGCGCAGATCGATGGTCACCGAGCCGCCTTCGGGAGCGAAGACGAGATAGCTGTCACCGCTGTCCGCGAGACAGTAGCGCGTATTGACCAGATCCTGGCTGGGAACAGCATCGGCAAGGTTCATGCGCCGGGTGTAGCGCCGGACATCGCCAAGGGCGGCTCGCAAGGGCTGCCAATCCGGATAATCGGCTGAATTCTTGTCCCGGCCCTGCGCATCCCAGAACCAGGCCAGGTCCTCCTTGCGGATGTCGCCGGGAATCGGATCCCAGGGGTCCATAAAAATCGGGTTGTGCCCGCGGCACACGGCTTTCCAGGCCCAGGAAAAGGTGCCGCCGTGGCCCCAGAGATGGTCCGTGTCGAGGAGAATGACCTTGCGGCCGTCACTGGCCGGCGGGTCCTGTTCATAGTGCTGCAAAAAGACTGAGCCGGGGTACATCCAGTCCTGCGGTTCCTTGGCGGGAGAAATCCAATCCGCCGGACTGGCGAACAAATCGTCATTCCACATGCGCGGCGAAATGCGATGCGTGAAGCCGACCGGATGCTGCTTCGGTTTGGTTTTTTCGTAATTGTGGATGAAGCGGATGAAATGTTCCTGCCAACCGACGGCGCCGCCTTCGTTGATGATTTCATAGAGAACATTGTCGAGGTCGTTGACCGTATCGATGACCTTTCGCACATAAGCCTCCTGCCGCGCCACAACGGCAGGATTCTTCAGGCTGTGAATGGTTTCGCTGCTGTCGCTGTCCTCCGTGGAATGCGGCGCGCCGATGCCTTGAATATTGTTCGCCGGGTTCATGGGATGAAAGAGGTACGGATCCATCCCCTGTCCACCGGTTTTTTTCAAACTCCAACCCTGAAAAAGCATGACGGAAACGTAAAAGCCGCCTTCTCCCGCCTTTTCAACGCGGTCGCGCAGGCGGGAAAAAAACGTTTCATCAAACTTTTCAAGGTCGAATTTCGGTTTGCCGTCGGCCGCCTTGCCGCGTTTGGAACGGGTCCAGGGCAACGGCGAGAAATAAACCGGCGTTCGGCTCCATCCGGCACCCATCGGCTGTTCCCAATGCCAGAGCCGGATGAAGTTGTGGCCGTTGCGCGAGCACATTTCAAGGAAGGCGGGAAAATCGAACGGCTTTCGGCCGGCATGTTCGATGTCCTGCACTGTGGCCCATGTATGCGAACCCGCGAGAAGGATGGCCCGGCCGCTGTCGTCCGTGAAATAGCGGCCGTTTTTCGGATGAACGCGCAGCGGGCCGTCGAATGCGAGTAGTGTCGCGTTGAACGCCAGAACAACCCATCCGGTGAATCGAAGGATAGAGGGCATGTATTTTCCTTTCCGGAACTGGAGTCATGAAAAACCGGCACCCCGGGATGATCACCCTCACGACCCTCTGACCGGCAGCTCCCACCCCTTCCTGTACTTCCTGAAAAGAAGCGCGTTGGCTGCATCGCTGTTGGCAAAGCGCATGGCATCCGCGTCCCAATCCAATTTCTCCGGGATGCGCTGGGCGATGGTGCCCAATAGAAGCGTTTCATTGATCGGTTGCAGGATTTCGAACCTTGCGTCAGACGGCCTGCCCCCCTTGCACGCGCGTATCCACTGGTCCATCTCATCGATGGGCCTTTCCAGGGTTTCGGGAGGACGCGTGAATTCCTTCATCATCTTCTCAGGGATCAGGCGCGGGCTTTCACCGATGAATCCGGCAAGTATCTTGCCCTTTTCGCCCACAAAAAGCAGTCCTTCCGGAGGCATGGCGCGTCCGTCCATGCACAGCTCCTTGAATTTCGGAGGCCTGATCCCCCCGTCCGTCCAGTTGATGGTCACGGGCGGCATGTCCCCCCTGGCAGGGAATTCCCAGGTCACGCGGGATGATCTCGGGAAGGAAACGGCGTTTTCCATTTTCACGGAAACCCCGTCCTGCGTCTCATAAAATGTGCTGGACGAGGCTTCCACGCTGCAGGCATTGCCGAGCCCAAGTATTTTCCACACCTGGAAGAAACAGTAATGCCCCATGTCTCCGAGCGTCCCTGTGCCGAAATCATACCAGGCCCTGAAATTCGTATGCGTGAACAGGGGATGATACGGCCTGTACTCTGCAGGGCCGAGCCACAGATCCCAGTTGAATCCATCCGGAACAGGAGGCGTCTCCACCGGGATCAGCAGGTCCTGCGGCCACACCGGCCGGTTGGACCAGACAATGACTTTGCGCACAGGACCGATCGCTCCGGCCTGAATCCATTCAGCGATGATCGGCGTGGTCTGCATGTCCGCGGCACAGAACAGATGGGTCGCCACGCCGGTCTTTTGGGCGGTCTCGACAGCCAGCCGTACCTCTGAAAGCACGTTGGATATGGGTTTGTGCATGATCACATGCCGTTTTTTGTTCATGGCCGCAATGGCGATGGTCGCATGCGTGTGCTCCGGCGTCATGATGCAGACCCCGTCCAGGTCCTCCTTCTCGAGCATCTCCCTGTAATCCTCATACGCCGCGCAGCGCTTCGCCTTTCCGGATTTCGCCTGAGAAGAATAGAAATGATCAACCATCATGCGGCCGATTTCCAATCCGGCTCTGCAACCGGTGTCCTCTTTGCCCCAATCCGGGTCACCCAGAAATTCACGAATCATGTCGCGCAGCGAAAACTTGCTCCATTCAATATAGTCCTGGCTGTTGCGGTTGCAGTCGCAAACTGCAGACACATGGATCTCGGGATGAGCCAGCCAGCCGCGCAGCATGTGCAGCCCCTGAGTGCCGCATCCGATGTATCCGATGCGTATCTTGTCCTGGGACGCCCTGGCGCCCGTTTTTCCGATCACGTTCCTCGGCATCATGGAAAAAGCAGCCGCAGCAGAAGCGGAGGCTCCGAGAAAAGTCCGCCTGTTCATGGATGATTGGGATGTCATGGATTCTCCTTGTCTTTTGGACACCGGGATCAACCCCGGGTTTCGGATCAGCAAAAACTGCCACGCAGCTTCAAAAGTGCGTGGCAGTTTTGTCCAGAGCCTTGTGCACGCGTTCCGCGAAATCGTCTATCTCCCGCTCGCTTTCGAATCCCACGATCATCGTGTCCGCTGTTCCGAGTCCGAGCACATATTGGATGGAGCGGTCGATTCGGTCGGGTTTGTCCCGGAAATGACCTCCTCCTATGAGCTTCATGGCCACCACTCCCTTGCCCGCCTTGTGGATCGCCTCTATGACAGGCGCCACCCTGTCCGGATTCCTGTCGTCCATTGCGGCGCCGAAGGCATTGATGCGCGCATGCACGGAATCCACCCAGGGAGAATCCACGCAGGCCTTCAGCGCCTCGAGCGAGTGTATGGACACGCCGTGCGCCCGGATGATCCCCTTGGCCTTGAGATCCGAAAGGATGTCCATCTGCCGTTTCATTTTTCCGGTCCAGTCAGAGTCCGTCATGCAATGGATCAGAACCAGGTCGATGTAATCCATCTTGAGTTCCTTTCGGAAACGGTCGACCACGATGTCCGCATCCGGCCGCTCGGGTTCGGGAAGCCCTCCTGCGCTGAACCAGATTTTCGAGGATAGGGTGATCTGTTCTCTGGGTATGGATTTGAATGCCTCAGCGACGAACGGATGCGTGCCGTACAGGTCCGCGCAATCATAGAAACGGATCCCCCTGTCGAACGCGTGCCTGAGCACCGCTGTATATCTCTCCATACCCATGCGCGTCATGTTCGACTGCCGCATGGCCCCGGACATGCCTGTTCCTGCTCCGATCAGAGTGACCTTGATCCCGGTATTCCCGAGCGGAACCAGCCTGAAGGGATCAGACTTTGCGGGAGCTTCCGTCTTTCTCGAAGAAACCGGACCGCCGAATGCGACTGCGCCTGCAGCTGCAGTCAGGGAAGCCAGGAAATCGCGGCGATTGATTTTCATGGAGGACCCTCCCCTATAACACCCCGATGCAACCAACGGGGCATTCAAAGAATGATGAACCCGGCTCGCAGGCGGCAATGGGGCACAGCGGAACTGCCGCCGTTGCAACGCCTAATCGTGATACCGGGATTTATGTGATCCACTTTTTATTGATATTCCTCAAGGTTAAATAAAACAGGACGGCGCAAAAAACTGATAATATCAGAAAGTCCAACCCGAACGGCATCATGTTCGTCCCGGCCATGGAACCCCGCAAGATATCCGTTCCGTATGTGAGCGGCAAGGCGTATGAGAGCGGGCGCAAGAAAACCGGAAGAGAGTGTACCGGGAAGAAGAGACCGCAGAGAAAAATCATCGGAAACCGGAAGAAATTGGAGAACGTCTGCGCCTCAAACACTTCTTTGACTGAAACAGCAATAAACAGTCCCAAAAAAGTCGAACTGACAGCGATGAGTACGATCGCAGGGACGATAAAATTCCAGTTTACAGCGGACAAGTCGGTCAGGAACATGGCTGCCAATATGGGCACAAAAGCGTTGATGGCTCCGAAAAGGATGGCACCGGATGTTTTTGCCAGCATCAAAAGTTGCAATGAGATCGGGGCAAGCAGGAGACGCTCGAAAGACCTGCCCTTCTTTTCAAAAGTGACCGTGACTGAAAGAACACTGGTTGTACCGAAGAGAATGCTCAACGACACCAAACCGGGGAGCAAATCCGGCAGCTTGTCCATTCCCATGCCGGACCGGATGAGAAACATCGTTATCCAAACCAAGGGAAACAGCAGCCCCCAACTGATATTGGGCGGTTTCAGATAATAGGAACGGACATCCTTCAGCAAAATGTTCCAGAATGCAATCCATGCCTTCATGCAGGGCCCCCCATTTTCTTTTCTTTCTCCTGCTTCATCAGTTTTGCTTCGATACCGGTCATTTTTACGAAGACATCTTCAAGCGTTGGAAGAATTTTCTTTGCCTCGGACACCTCCATACCGTTGTCTTCCAACAGCCGTACGAGCGGGCCTACCCGTATCGGTTGGGGGGATTCTACACGAATTCCTTCTGAAACGGTTTTGCACCGGCAATCGGGGAATTCGGCCATGATCGGCCTGCAGGCCTTTTCCGTTGTGGCCTGAAATGCGAATTGCACGATGTGTTGACCCTGAGTTTGCCTCATCAGGTTCTCAGGTGTATCCATACGGTTGATCCGTCCTTTTACGATGAATGCGATTCTGTTGCAGAGCCTTTCCGCTTCTTCGATGTAATGAGTTGTGAGAAAAACGGTCGTGCCATTCGCGTTGAGATCTGCAGTCAGCTGTCTGATCTGTCGTGCGCCTGCGACATCAATTCCTGTTGTCGGTTCATCAAGGAACAAAATCTGCGGGCGATGGATCATGCCGGCCGCAAGGGTCAGTTTGCGTTTCATGCCTCTGGAGTAACCGGCGAATTTCCGATCCGCCGCTTCATGAAGTCCGAACAGGTCCAGCAATTCCTTTGCCCGCTCTTTGCGTTCATTCTTTCGCATTCCGTATAATGACGCACAGAAACAAAGATTATCAAATCCCGATAATTCGGGATAAAGGTTGCTCTCATCCGGGACAATTCCGATCAAATGCTGAGCTGCCTTCGGATTTTTGGTGCAGTCCAGTCCTGCAACCCGTATCGTTCCTGAGTCCGGCCTGGAGAGTCCCGTAAGAATATTGATGGTGGTTGTTTTTCCTGATCCATTGGGGCCGAGAAAACCGAAAATATCGCCGCGGTTTACCGAAAAAGATATTTCATCAAGGGCGATGATCTCGTCAAACCTTTTCGACAGCCTGTCAACTTGAATCAAAGATTCCTGATGATCGTCCGTCTGATTTGTTTTTGGATGGATCATATTTTATCCTATGGCATAACGCCGTCATCAGAAGCCCCAAGAGCCGGGGAATGACTCCCGCAGAAATTGAATCTTCCCGCAGTCTGCAACGGGGAATCTTCGATCTGCAAGGAAGAAAACGTTTAGATCCGCCGGCTCGCCCCGGGACAAGGCCCGGGGGCAAAACCCGAAGCAAGCCGCGGGGAATGCGCCCGCTGAAGTGTCCCCGCGCGGCACGAGCGCAGCCGCGCCTCCGGCTGCAGCATTGGATCAGGACCGCATGTTGCGGCCCGCAGGCCTGAAATAACTCCAATGCCTGTCCCAGGACCTCTCGTTGTCCCATTCAGGCGTGGGCGGAAAATAATCCTTTCCCGGATCCTTCAGCATGCGGCGCACCGCCTCTTCATCCAGCTCGATGCCGAGTCCCGGCGCGTCCGGCACGGGGATGAAGCCTTCCTTGTCCATGAGCGGCTTGGGGACGCCTTTCACGATATCGTCGTACCAGGCGTCGTCCACATTGTGATGCTCCATGACCAGGAAATTCTCCGTGGCTGCCGCGCAGTGGATGCTGGAAAACAGGGTCACGGGATTGCCCGCCATGTGCATGGCCATGGAGATGCCGTGCTCCATGGCCAGATCCCCGATCTTCTTGGTCTCGAGCAGGCCGCCCGAGGTCGCAAGGTCCGGATGGCAGATGGAAATGGCCTTCTTTTCGAACAAGTCCTTGAATCCTTCCTTCAAATAGATGTCCTCGCCCGTGAGAATCGGCGTGTTGCAGGAATTTTTCAGCCGCACATATTGGTCCGTGTACTGCCACGGCACCATGTCCTCCAGCCACGCCAGGTTGAAGGGGTCCAGCGCCTGGGCGAGTTTGATGCCGTCCTCTATTCCGAAATGGCCGTAATGGTCCGTGGCAAGCGGTATCTCCCATCCGATGATTTCCCGGACGGCAGCCACATAATCCTGCATGATTTTCAGGCCCCTGTCCGTGATCCGTATGCCCGTGAAGGGATGGGCACGGTACGCATTTTCCGTCCTCCCGTACTGGTCGAACGGATCCACGCCCTGGCCGTGCGGATAGGTCAGCGTCCCTTCCTTCCCCCTGAGAAGATTGATGCTCACATCCATTTTCAAAAACGTGAACCCGCGTTCGATCCGGGCCTTGAGTTTTTTCCCCATAATTTCGGGATTCGAATCAGACGGCGTATCCGCATACATCCGGATTTTATCCCGGAACTTCCCGCCGAGCATCTGCCAGCACGGCACGCCCCAGGCCTTGCCCGCAATGTCCCAGCAGGCCATCTCGATGGACACCACGCCGCCCGCCTGCCTGCCGTGATTCCCGTACTGCCTGAGCTTGCGGAAAATTTTGTCCACATGGCATGGATTTTCACCGAGTATGCGGCTTTTCAGAAAAAGGGCGTAGGTCGGGCTGGAAGCGTCCCGGACTTCGCCGAGCCCGTAAAGACCCTGATTCGTATCCAGCCTGATGATCCATCTCCCGTGAATATTGACAACGCGCATATCCGTTATCTTCAGGCTGGAAGGCTGGGACGCTGTCCGGACGCGGCCCAGAAACGCTTCCGCGTCATCAGGGCCCACCAAGGAGCGGGCATTGCCCAACATCGCTGCCGAACAGCCCGCAGCCATGCGCGCGAGCCAGTTACGCCTGTTCATCATTCCCTCCGTTTTTTTGTCCGACCGGTTTTCGGTGCCACCAGGTGGCGAGCACGGACCCGGATATGTTCTGCCAGGGGCCGAATATGGCGGGCGCGAGCGCGCAGGAGGCGCTGGATAGAACACCCATGGCCAGTCCGGACGCCATGCCCCCGTTCTGCAGGCCCACTTCGAAGGACACGGTGCGCGAATCCCTTTCGCTCAGCCGGAAAGCCCTGGCGGTCCAGTATCCCAGGATGTATCCGATGGTGTTGTGAAGGATCACGGCGGACAGCATCGCAAGCCCGACTGCTGCCAGTTGATCTCGGGACCGTGTGGTGATGACCGCGATGATCAGGCAGATGCCGAACATGGATATCAGGGGCAGGGCCCGGTCCATCCAGCTTTCCGATTTTCCAAGGATGATGTTGATGATGCATTTGGCGAGAGTAATCAATCCGATCAGGAAAAATCCGACCACAGCGCCGCTTTGCAGCGGGGCGAACGGTCCCCAGGATTGTTTGTCCAGGGCCGCTGCGGTCACTGCCAGCAGAAGGGACAACAGCGAGATCCCGGCCAGAAAACCGGCCTTTTTCACCAACTTGCCCTTCCCGTAAAGAATGCGGTTTGCCAGAAGACCTGCGATGATCGGTACGATGATCATGTTGAGTATGGACAGCATCATGGCGGTGAAATGAATGGGAACAAGCCTGCCTGCCAGCACCTTCATCAGAAAAGGCGTCATGACAGGTGAGAGAAGCGTGGAACAGGAAGTCATGGTCACGGACAGGGCCACGTTGCCGCCCGCCAGATACGTCATGAGGTTCGAGGCCACGCCGCCCGGCACGGATCCGGAGAGTATCATGCCTGCAGCCAGTTCCGGCTCGAAGCGAAACAGCGCCGCAAGCCCGGTACCGATCAGGGGCATGACGGAAAACTGCAGGCAAAAACCGATGAACACCGGCCAGGGCATGAGAAGCACGCGCTTGAAATCTTTGATGCTCAGCGTCGTGCCCATGCCGAAGGTGATGATCTGTATCAGGGGCGTGATCAGGCCGCCCAGGTCGTACCCGAACCAGGTGCCGAAAGCCTTCGGGAATATCATGGCCGCTGCAGCGGAAACGACCACCCATGCGGTGAAGGCATAGCGCTTCAGGACGGGGTGGCACATGAACGCGGAGGCGAGGCCGGCCAGTGCCGCAACGAGCAAGGTTCCGGAAAAGGATCTTGCGCCCGTGAACAGACAAGCCGGAACAGCGGCAAACAGCAGGATGGAAAGAATGATAAAAATTCGGAAACCAGCCGGGATTGTTTTCATGCAGGTCTTCCTCAGGAATGCAGAGCCTGAAATCTTTCAGTTCAATCAAGCGCCGTTAGGAAGATGCGTTCACCACGTCCTCCCCTTGAGCAGCTTCTCCCTTTGATAGGGCGTCATGCTGTCCCCTCGCTCCAGAAGCCATTGCGTAAAATCTTTTTCTATGTCCCCGGTCCACTGCCGGTCGATCTCGCCGGGCGTGTATTTGCCTTCGCGCAGGCGCAGATGTCCGAATGCATCCCTGAGCTGGATGATCTCCGAGGTTTCCACCACTTCGCGTGCCAGATGGGCTGGGATGAAAAGGATGCCTTCCCGCTTGGCCAGGACCACATCGCCCGGCATGACAGCCGCCTTCCCGATGCGCACGGGCGTGTTGATGCCCATGAGCATTACGTCTTTGAGGAACGATGGATCCCAGCCCCTGTTGAACACCGGGAAGTCGGGGATGCGCAGCACACCCTCAATGTCCCGCGCGCCGCCGTCGATCACCAGGCCGGTTCCCCCTGATTTCGCCCATATCGAATTGCCCAGGTTGTCGCCTATGAATGTTCCGTCCACGACCTTGCCCATGAGATCCACGACGATCACGTCGTCCTTGACGATCGTGTCGATGATCCAGGAATTCTGACCGCCGATCCGGCCGGCCTCCCTGCCGTGTGCCGCGATCACATCATTGACATCAGGACGCAGGGGCTGAAAATATGCGGTCACGGCCCTTCCCGCAAGAACCGGGTCCGAATGGGTGCAAACCCATCCTCCTTCGAACTGGTTGGTAAAGCCGTGCCTGTTGCATACGGCCCAGGCCTCCTCGATGGACACATTTTTCATGCGCTCCAGCAGATCATCGTCCACCTTCGGCCTTCCGTCGGGGTATCTTTCCCCCTGCCACAGGGGCGTGTACGCGATCAGGTCCTCCCTGGAGAAAACGCCGACCTGGCTGAATACGGATGCGGAAAGGATACAGGATAAACACAGCAGCAGGATCAAACCGCGTCCCAGACTCATCCCGGGACGGAGATCGCAGTCAGAGATTGCTTTCATGATGGATGCAGGATGCTTCATCAGGACCTCCGCGGATTAAGGGGACCCGTTGGATCGTTCAAATCATTTCTCATTGAATAATAACGAATTCGGATCTTATGTGCAACAACTATCAATGAACCGGCAAGGACTGATTGACCGACATCGGATGAGGACGGGCTTTGACAATCGTTCCATTTTAGATTTTTGATTTCGGATTGGGGATTGCCGATTGAATCTGACAGCGAGCGCATTCCCCGCGGCTTGCCGCGGGGTAAGCGAGCGAATACAAACAAATTTTTCCCTACAGATCGAAGATTCCCCGCCGCTTGCGACGGGGAGCTTCAATCCAGGCACCTCCGGTGGATCGCACTTCTACCGGCCGACAATATCTGACTCACGTTCATCGTTTTTGTTCTTGATTCTCTTGCCCTCGCGGAGGTGATTCTCTTGACATTCTCAAATCCAACCGTTATTATTGATACATTCATTCCTATCGGAAATGGAGGGTGCCATGAACAGAAATATCCTGTCCGTTTTCAGGCGTTGGGGCACGGCCTACCCCGCAGTTGTTTCAATGTTTGTGTTCCTGAACGCACAGGCGCAGCCGCAGCCCGAACCGCTGCGCGTTCAACAAGTGAGAAGGAGCATTTACCAGGTCCAGGGAGGCAGCGGAGCGAATACCGGCTTTTTCGTGGGAAAAAGCGAGGTTCTGGTCATTGATGCAAAAATGACCGAAGAATCCGCAAAGGCCATGATTGCGGAAATCGGCAAAGTGACGCAAAACCCGGTCCGGCGGATCCTCCTCACACACAGCGACAGGGATCATGTCAACGGCCTGCCCGGTTTTCCCGGGGGCCTGTCCATCATCGCGCATGAAGAAACGAGACGGCTGATGGACCAAGCCTTCCAGGAATACCCTCTCCGATCTTATCTGCCGGACATTACTTTCTCCGAACGGTTGTCGCTGTATGTGGATTCCACACGGCTTGAACTTCTTTATTTCGGCCCTGCACATACGTGCGGAGACATCGTGGTCTATTTCCCTGCTGAAAAACTCGTATTCGTCGGGGATGTACTGTTTATCGGCCGCGATCCGCTCATCCACCTGGCTAAAAACGGCAGTTCCTTCGGGCTGGTTAAGGTTTTAAAATCGATACTCGAACTGGATGCTGATCTCTACCTGTCCGGCCATGCGGACGCTGCAGGACGGGCGGATTTGGAAGCCCTGATTCAAAGCCTGGAGGAGAAGCAGGCGAAAGTCAAGGCTCTTGCGGACCAGGGCAGAACATTGGAAGAAGTCAAGGCGGCCTGCGGTGTGGAACCGGGCGGCAGATGGATGAGCCTGTACGAAGTGATTTACCGGGAACTCACTGAAAAGAAGTGACCGGCACCCCGGTATGGGGGATCCCGGTGTGAACCCCTGGATCCCAACAGCTTATCACTTCCGGGAGGATCGGTCTTTCATCCAACAGCAAAATTGAAACCCTTCCGGAATCGTCAGGCCATTTCCGGCCGGAACCTCCCGGAGGTGATTGAAGCTTCCCGGCAGCTCGCTGTCGGAGAATCTTCAATCTGCAAATAATTAGACATCTGGATTTGCTCGCTCAGCCCTCGGCAAGCTGAGGGGAATGCGCTCGCTGTCAGATTTTACAGGAAGCTGCCTCATGAGAATCGTGGTCCTTTTTTTTGCATGCATCCTGGGTTGCCGTTCAGCCCAACCCCTTGATCAAGGCCTTTCACCGGGTATGGATGACTTCACCTGTACGGAAATCCCCCTGCAATTCGACGGGGGATTCCCCTTTGTCGTTCTACACGCAGGAGCCGACAGTGTCGAGCTTTTCCTGGATACAGGCGCAGGAGACATCGGCATCGGATTGATGCCGGAAACCATTCGAACCCTTCAGCTGAAGGAAACGGACCGCAGACGAACACTCAAAACCAATTACGGAAAGATCAGGTACAAACGCGTGGTTCTGCCTGAGGCCCATCTCGGCGGAATCGTATTCCGGGATCTGGTCTGCGACCGTGTCGCTGAAAAGGTGAATCCCCATTTTGCAAAGCGGGGAATCCTGGGGCTGGCCCTTTTCCGGTCTTTCAACGTTCTTATCGATTATCAGGGATACAGACTCGTCCTATTCAAGCCCGGGAACTACCCTGCGGATTTTGATTCGACTCTGTGGGATCGAATTCCCTCTCCGGATGATCCGGACGGGATCATGATACGCGGGACGCTGGAAGGGCTTTCGAAGGACCTGACCTGGTGCCTCGATACGGGCGCGATTGCCAGGGATCCCGATCAAACCCGGTATTACAATATCATCAAAAAAAAGCATGTCAAAGGCATGGTCAGCCTGAAAGAAAAAGACGGCATGGCATTTTCCGAGGACATCTCCTTTCGGTCCGGCTCGGCAATCCTGGATTCTCTGAATTTCCTGGCGCACGACTTCGAGGAACCCGAAGGCATAGACGGCTTTCTCGGCACGGATTTCTTTATGAAGCACCTGGTATTGGTAGATTTTAAAAGTCAGGCTGTAAGGACACGGAGCGCGAGAGAAGATCCTTGATCGTGGAGGATCGATGGTCTCAGATCGAGGGGCGTCGTCATCCAGGACCTGTTCTGGGATCCTGGGCAGGGCGACTGAAACAACGCGGCGGCAAGCCGCCGCACTCCAAATGTCCTTTTTATTGCCGGTTAAAAATCGGTGATTTTTGGTTGCCTGATGCGCGAAGCACGATGCGCGTTTTTTCCCAAACCCCCAATCCCGAATCCCGATGCCCGTGACTTTTTCCCCCCCCACTTTCCCCTTGCTTTATTCTTGATGAATATCTAATTTTCAACAGATCTCTTCTCAGTCAATAAAGGAATATCGATGAGTAGAATCGTGATAACCCGGCGCAGATTCATCCAGGGAGCCGCTGCTCTCGCCGGTGCAGCCCTGATTCCCCCCGGCATGACCCAGGCGCTCGCAGGCCTGGTAAAAAAAACCGCAAGCGACCTGGTTGAACTGGGCAGGACGGGCCTGCGCCTGAGCAGGCTGGGATTCGGAGCAGGAACAGACAGCGGATCCGTTCAGCGCAGTCTTGGGCATGAAGGATTCAACAGCCTGGTCCGGTATGCGTATGACCAGGGCATCACCTACATCGACACGGCCGACGGGTACAGGACCCATACCTGGATACGCGAAGCGATCAAGGGCCTTCCGCGTGAAAAATTTTTCATCCTGACCAAGATGGGCGGCATTCCGGAGGATCCGGCTGCGGAAATCGACCGTTTCCGCAGCGAGCTGGGCACGGATTACATCGACTGCCTGCTGGTCCACTGTAAAGTCGAAGCGGATTGGGACCAAAGCCACAGGAAGCTGATGGACGCCTTTTCCGAGGCCAAGCAGAAAGGCATCATCCTGTCCCACGGCGTTTCCTGCCATTCTCTGCCGGCTCTCGAAACTGCGGCCAGGCTGGACTGGGTGGACGTCAACCTGGTGCGTATCAATCCGCAGGGGATGCGCGTGGACGCGCCCGGGGAGGACTGGACGGACGACAGCGTCCCGGAACACGTTCCGGCCGTTCTGAAGCAGCTCAAAGTCATGCGGAAGAACGGACACGGCATCATCGGCATGAAGCTCATCGGAAACGGAAAATTCACCAGGCCGGATGACAGGGAGAAATCCATACGGTTCGCCCTGCAGCCGGGCAGGGTGGATGCCGCGGTCATCGGGTTCAAGAGCAACCAGGAAATCGACGAGGCCGTTTCCAGAATCAATGCGGCGCTGGCGGATGGCTGATTCTGATCGACACCCCCGAACCATCGCCACCCCGGGGTCCTTCATCTAGCCACCCCGGGATCGACCCCGGGTTCCTACACCATACCAAGAGGTTTACATGACACTGCTGATCGTTTTCAATCCCCATGCAGCCCACGGCAGGGCCGCCCGCATGCTCGGAAAAATGAAATCCTATCTGGATGGAAAAAAGGTGCCTTTTGAAATCCGGTTGACCGAACGCCGGGGGCATGCCATCGAGATTGTGGAAAAGGCGGATTTCGGGAAATACAGCGGGATCGCTGCGGCCGGAGGCGACGGCACGCTTTTCGAAGTTGTCACCGCGTATTTCCGGAATCAGTCGAAAAACCGCATCCCGATCGGCGTGATCCCCACGGGGACCGGGAATGCCTTTGCCCGCGACATGAACCTGAAGGCTTTAAGCTGGATGGACGCGGTGGACGTCATCGCAGCAGGCGGGAAAAAACAGGTGGATGTTGGACGGATACGCACGCAGGGCCGCGAATACCACTTCATGAACATCATCGGGCTGGGTTTTGTCGCGGACGTGGGTGAAACCGCCCGGAAACTGAAGGCAGTGGGCAACCTGTCCTACACGCTCGGCGTGTTCCACAGGACGATCGGCTTGAAGACATTCCGCATGACCCTGGAGGCGGACGGGAAAATCCTGGAACGCGAAAACCTGTTCACGGAGATCAGCAACACGCGCTTCACGTCGAATTTTCTCATGGCACCGCGCGCGAAAATCGACGACGGGTTTTTCGACGTCACGCTTTGCGGGAAAATCAGCAGGAGAAGGCTGCTGGCCGCGTTTCCGAAAATCTTCACGGGGGAGCATATCCGGCTGCCTGAAATCGAGCATTTCCAGGCCAAACGGATACGCATCGACACGGACATCCCCAAAATCCTGACCCCGGACGGGGAACTGCTGGGCTCCACGCCGCTCGAAATCGAATGCCTGCCGCGGGCAGTGGATGTGTTCTGGAAAACAAGTTGACCGGATCCGGCCGGAGCAAAAATCCCGCTGAAGACCGGATGCACCGGTACGGACTGCCCTTCAGTTGATGCGCTGTTCGCTCTTTGCATCGAAAAAGAGCATCTTTTGAAGATGGAATGAAATTTCGACTGCGCGCCGGGATAAGAGCGAGGGATCCGGTGCCGTGCGCATGCAGTGATCCCCGAAATACACGAAGGTTTCGTTTCCGACCGATTCCACTGCATCCACATCCACTTTGATCGGTTCGCTGAGAGAGGCATCCACAGATCTCCCCGGGAGATGGATGTCTTCCGGCCTGATCCCGAGAATAACCGGCAAACCCAAGAATGACTTCAACTTGTTCTTCTGATCGTCCGAAACCGCGATGCTCAGCGGGCCGGACTGAAAGACCATTTTCCCGTCCCCGGTTACTTTCCCTGAGAAAAAGTTCATGGCCGGGCTCCCGATGAATCCTGCCACGAACTTGTTGACGGGCCTGTCGTAGAGATCGAGCGGTGAACCGGTCTGCTGTATCACGCCGTCTCTTAGGACAACGATTTTGCTCCCCAGTGTCATGGCCTCCACCTGGTCGTGCGTGACGTAAATCATGGTCGTTTCCAGGCGTTTGTGCAGCCTGTTGATTTCAAGCCTCATCTGGACGCGCAGTTTGGCGTCGAGATTCGAAAGCGGTTCATCGAACAGAAACACCTTGGGATCCCTCACGATGGCCCGGCCGAGCGCCACCCTCTGCCTCTGCCCGCCGGAGAGCGCCTTGGGCTTCCGGTCCAGGATGTCCTGTATATGAAGCAGTTCAGCCGTTTTCCGGACTTGTTTGTCGATCTCGGCCTTCGGCATTTTCCTCAGCCGTATGCCGAAGCCCATGTTTTCATACACGGTCATATGGGGATAAAGCGCGTAATTCTGGAAAACCATGGCGATGTCCCGCTGTTTCGGGGGGATATGATTGACCACCTTGCCGTCGATGTGGATCTCACCGGAAGTGGCCTCCTCAAGGCCGGCGATCAGCCTCAGCAGCGTTGATTTGCCGCAGCCGGAGGGTCCCACCAGAACCGCGAATTCATGATCCTCGATCACGAGATCGGCATTCTGAACCGCCAAAATCTTTCCATCGTACAGCTTGGTGACGTTTCTCAATTCAACGGAAGCCATTCATCATTCCTTTCTTGATGGAGCGGTTCAGTGTGGATCGCAAATGCCCAGCCTGTCCAATAGCCGCCTCATTCCTTTTTCGGCAGCGCAACAGGCTTGCCGTCCGCCATCACGGACACCCACGACGCCAGCCTCTCGCCCAGCCTGGAGCAGGCGGCCTTTTCATAAGCCTGCATGGGTTTTCCCGCAACGACTGCGCCGTAATGAAGCGTGAAATGGGAGTCCACATAATCCGGAACACCGAACACGAGGAATCCGAAGTTGATCAGCATGGCGAGAATGGAAGCGCAGGCCAGTTCATTTCCGCCGCCCCATCCCCATGAGGAGGAAAAGGCGCATCCAATCTTCCCGTCGATTTTTCCCCACAGCTCATGCATCTCCTCATCCCAGAAACGCTTCATCTTCCAGGAAAGCAGCCCGGTATGCGTCGGGCTTCCGACCGCAATCCCGTCACATGCCAGGATATCCTCCTTCGAGGCTTCAGAAACTTCCCGAAGGGTTACAGTCATGCCAGTGATTTTCCTTGCGCCCGCTGCCACAAGACCGGCCATGGCTTTTGTGTTGCCGGTCCCGCTGTCATAGAGAACGAGTATTCTACCCATACGGTTTCCTAGCGTTTCTTCAGAACCGGCGCGTCCGGATTGATGTCCGGTCCGAAAAACTTGAAAATCACCAGGTCAATCGATCCCGTATTTCGAATCTCCAGCGGCACGCAAGCCCTGGAATGAACGACCAGAAGCTCGTCCAGTGCCGGGTTCCACCCCTCCACACCGAGACCTCCGAACGTCCCTTCCCCCCTCCAGACGAGAACGCTGTAAACGCCGCGCTCGGTTCCGGTATGCACGCCGCCCGGATGAACCACGAGTTTTTTTCCGCTGAACAGCCGGGTGTTGTAAAAAATCCAGAATTCCTCAGCGATTTTCGGATTCTGAGCGGGTAGAGGCACAGGAGGCGTGTGCCGGTTCTCATAGAAATAGGGATCGCCGTTCACTTCCCAGTCGATCATGTCAAGCAGGGCGCGCTCGCCCAGCTTCTCCCGGTCCTCCTTCCGGACATCCTTGAACAGAAGGTCCCTGTCGATCGGCCTGTCCCCCACTTTTGCCTGGAGCATGGCGAACACATCGGAATCCTCCTGCAGCTCGATGGTGAGCGCGGAACCGGGCGCGTGCAGCACGCCTGCAGGCACATGGAATCCATCATTGGGCATCTGGAGGTACGCCCTCGAATGCCTGAGTATGGATTCGTCCCTCCAGTCCGTCAGATGCGGAAGAAGGATATCGTACCGTTTCTGCTCCGCAATGTAGGGATGCACCCCGAAAAACGTCTCCGGATGCGGCCCCATTGGCACGTCCTCCGGAAAATAATAGGCTTCCTCCTTTGATTTCCGTCCCACCAGGCCGGCATGCCGCTGCATCTGATGGATGTGCAGCGGAAGTCTGTCTCCATAATCGAAAATCTTGGCCAGGCGGCCGAGGCAGCCGTAACGGTCCGCGTATTCCTTTCCGAGCAGCAGGTCTCCCGCGGATTCCACGGCCTGTTTCAGAGTCACACGTTTCCCGGAATCCAGCGCCAGGAAGCTGAGTCCCTCGTCCGGCACGCCGATCCTGTTGTCCGCTCTTGTCGTGGAGGCGAGCCAGCGCTCGCATATCCCGCCTCTGGGCCCGAGTTGATATTGGTCATCAGGCAGCCCCAACCTCCTGCCCGGAGGCAGAAAATCCCTGGCCACCCATGCGGGCTCCAGCCGGAGAATGCCGCCGTCTGCTGCGAGCGCCCTGTCCAAAATTTTTTGTATCCTGTTCATATTCATCCTCCGAGCCTGTTTCAGCGTCCCTCATCAAGACCTGCGGTCACCCGAACGCGATGACCGCCTTGATCACCCCGTCGCTGCGGCCGGATGCGGTTTCAAAAGCTCTCTGCGCATCCTCGATTCCGAAAACATGCGTCACCCATGATTCGATCAAATCCGGATTCGCGCGCACATGCTCAAGAGCCGTTGCGATGCAGCCGTTCTGCCTTCGGACATGGATGACGGTGATCTCCTTCCGCCTCAGCGCGTGAAGGTCCTGAGGCACGCGTTCCGCAGCAGGGATACCGACGACCACGAGCCTTCCTCCGGGTTTCAGGATGGAAACGGCCTGATCCAGCGCTTCCGGATCGCCGCAGCATTCGAAAACCGCGTCCAGCCCTTCTGTCTCCCTTTCCAAAATTTCCTGCACAATATCGTTTCGTTCCGGATTCCCGGCCCAGGATGCTCCGGCCTTCATGGCAGCGGCAACCCTATGTGCCCTCCTGTCCGTGACGAACACGGATCCTGCGCCCGCTTTTTGGGATTCGAAAAGGACGCAAAGGCCTATAGGACCTGCGCCGAGTATGCCGATGGTTGAGCCGGCCGGGATGCCTGCAAGCCGGAATGCGTGAACGGCAATGGAAAGCGGTTCAACCATGACTGCAGCCCGGAGGGACAGATCATTCCCTGCCGGATGGCAACAGGACTCCGGCATCGCGAGCATTCCGGCCAGCGCACCCTCCAGTTGTCCCGGAGCTCCCATGAATTTCAGGTTCAGGCAGGTGTGCGGCCTCCCGGCCCTGCATTGGCTGCAACTGCCGCAGGACACGGCAGGATCCACAATCACCATGTCGCCGGGGCTGAATCGTGAGGCTTCTTCCTGAATCGCGCATACTTCAGCCACACATTCATGCCCCATGATAAAAGGATAGACAACGCTCTGGTCTCCGATCCTGCCTTCGTTGAAATAATGCAGGTCGGACCCGCAGATTCCGACCATCCGGTTCTTGAGGAGCAGCAAGCCTTTTCCGGGTCCGGGGGCCGCGACGACGCGCGTCTCGAGTCTGCGGATGCCTGTTAAAAAGGAGGCTTTCATGTCATTCATCCTGAGACCGGCCTGTATCCGCGCGCCGGGCCAGAATCCCGTCGGCCTTTTCCGCAGCCTCGTCCAGCGTGGTTGCGGGATCCCGGCCGCCGATGATGATGCGTTCGATCGCGTCTGCGATCAACCTGTTGATTTCGGCCTGATGATCCATTACATCCCTCGACCGGCCGCTTTCCATCCGGGCGGCGAATGCGCGGTGATGCGGATGACTCCCGAGAAAATTCCGGTAATCCGCCAGACTCAGTACGGACCGCCGCACCGGCAGATAACCGGATTTCATGCAGAAAAACGCCTGATTGTCCGGCCGCACCATCCACCTGAGAAATTTCCAGGCATCGGACGGTCTGCCGGAATTTCGGAGAAGGGCCAGGGACTCTCCGCCGAGATACGTGGCTGGCCCGGCCGGGCCTGCCGGAAGGGGGGCCACGGCCCAGTCCGGATCCTTCATTTTCTCATACCGAGGCAGGTCCCAGGGCCCGTCCAGGACCATGGCCATGGTTTTAGAGGCAAATCCCACGTCATGGGAAAGTGAATAGCTCTGCAGATTCTGGGAGCGGTAGAGATCGCGCCACAGGGAAGCGGCGCAGACTCCAGCCGTCCCGTTGAACGCGGCCTTTGATCCGTCTGCGGACACGAGGCTGCCTCCCGCCTGCCACAGGAACGGCGTCCATTGCAGAACCATCCACACGCCCAGGTCTCCGGAGGCGGGGAAGACAGGCACGTAAAAGCCGTACCGGTCCGTCTTCCCGTCGCCGTTGGTGTCCCGGGTCAGGCGCAGGGCGAATTCTTTCAATTCCGCCCAGTCAACCGGCGGCCTGTCCGGATCCAGGTCCGCCTCACGGAACAGATCGCGGTGATAAAGCAGGGCGAGCGTGGTCGCTTCCATAGGCAGAGCCCAAAGCGTATCGCGTCGGGTGACGGATTCGAGAAGCGGGCGGAAAAAATCATCCAAATCCGACGCGGAAAGCCCTTCCCCGCCCTCGATGAATCCGTTCAGCGGGAGCAGGGCACCGGAGGACGCCAGTCGGTTGATGAAATCGGCATGGATCCAGCAGATATCCGGGCCCGTGCCGCTCTGAAGCGCAGCGGCCAGCTTCTGCAGCAGGCCGTCTCCTGTGGGTACATACTGCGCCTTGATGCGAATGCCGGGGCATTCCGCCTCGAATCTGGACAGGGTTTCTTCAAGCGCCGGATGCGTGGCTGCGACAAAGCTGTGCCAGAAAACGAGCGGCCTGTCTGGCAAATCCGGTTTCCCCTTGCGTGTGCAATGGGAAGCCATGAGGAGAATCGACACGAATGAGGCTGCCCAGAGATATAGCGAACAACGCTTCAATCCCGGCCCTTTGATTGGATCATCCACCGTTTCCCGTGCTTCATGCCCGGTTTCTCCCGAACCCGAGAGGCGTTGCATCACATTCTCCATCTGTTCCTTCATCTCGCAAGAAGCTTTTTACCGGTACGGATGCGGTCTCTGAACGCCGTCTGGAACGGGTAAAGCCCGCCGGGCAAACCGTCTCCTTAAAAATAAACTTCATGGCGGCCGGCTCCCTGATCAAAGGCCGCCTCCCAGCATGTCGGTCAAATAATAGAGGCGTCCGGAATCGAGCCCGCATGCTTCGAGCGGCAGGGTCAGATCAACCGGCACCGGCGTCTCGCTCATGTTCATGACGCTGAACACATTCAGGCCGGCTTCCCACCTTCGGAATGCAAATGCGGCTTTCCTCCCATGGATGGGGATCTCCTCGCGACGGCCGCTCCTGAGTGCGGGCAATTCCTTTTTCAAAGCAATAAGCTTTTGATAATACGGAAAAAGTCCGTTTCTGTCAAGTGACCGGATGGACAGATTCCATTGGAAGATGGAAGTGGTCATGCAGGGATGCGTGGATGTCCCGATTTGCTGCCCGTTGACCAGCAGCGGGATGCCGTCCAGCGAGAACAGCAGGGCTGCGGCCTGCACAGCTTTTCCACCTCTCAAAGGCCCGCTCATCATCGGCCGGGATCGGAACATCATCATCAGTACCGCCCGTATTTTTCCGCCGCTTCCACCATCCGGAAGAAATTTTCATCCGGCGTGTCCCTGCCGCACTGATCCCCTGTGGAAAGGATGAAACCGCCGTCTGCTGCGGCTGCATCGATCAGGGCTTTGCACTTCTCCTCAACCTGATCCGGCGTTGCGCGCAGCATGAATTCCGTTGTGTTGATGTTCCCCTTGATGCAGAGTTTCTTCCCCACGCGGCGCTTGGCCTCCCGGATGTCCACGTCTCCGCAAGGCGGCTCCTCCAGGGGCTCCATGGAATCCAGATCCGTTTCCGCGGCCACCAGCTCCACCAGTTTCCACGACCTCCCGCACACATGAAGATGGCTGGGGACGCCGCCGGCCCTGCACAGGCGCGCGGATTCCCGCACAAAGGGGAGCTCGTATTTCCTGAAAAAGTCCGGGGAACTGACGCTCAGGCTGGCTGAGGATCCGCCGAGCATCACGATGTCCGGTTTTGCCTCCACCATGGCCTGTATGAGTGCCAGCGACCACTCCATCCAGAATGCGTGCACCTCATCCATAAAATCGGATTCCATGAGAAAATCCGAATAGACCTGCTCGAAACCGCCGTGCCGGTTGTGAAACCACCAGTCCTGGAAAACCGGCACCATGCCGGCGTAAACGCCGGAATCGCCGATGCGGCCGTAATCCCGGAAGGATTTCTCCCATTTCCACCCGCCCTCGCCGATGAACTGCTTCAGGCTTTTAAAATCCTTGCGCAGGTCCTTCACCGGCTTGGATTGTCTCCAGGGCGGTTCATCCGCAAAATAGATCTCCTCCTCCGTGAGATCCCCGGTTTTTGTGCGGCATATCCGTTTGACCCGTTTGCCCTCCGGCGCGTCAAACACGGCGCTCTCGAATTCAGGTGCGCCCTCCGGACGGATCTCCTTCAGCCCGCCGTACATGTAGATCCCCTCCATCCCGAAATGCCGGACAGCATCCACATACACCTCGGAATGGGTGGCTGAGGTCCAGCCATTGTGCTCCCTGCCGTCCAAATGGATCTCATAGAAAGGTTTTCCGGTCAGCCGGTCCGGCACCATGACAGAGATGTCCGGGCATACGGGCACGCGGTCCGGAATCTGTTTCCGGAACGCGGCCATCATTCTCTGTTTGGATGTCATGACTTCCTTTCATTTTGGAAGCTCCCCGCCGCCCGCGGCGCGGGATTTTCCATTTGAAGCGGAGCATCTGCCCCCGTCCGCAGCTTATCCCCGCTGCAGGCCGCGGGGGATGCGCCCGCTGTGCTATCCGTTTGAAGATGATTTTCCCCAGAACCCCAGCAGGTTCTTCAGCCTGCCGAAGGAGGCCTTGGGCGTGCAATCCTCGGTGACCAGACCCCCGTTCTCGATGAAGGGGCGGAAGTCCGAAAAATCATACCAGTTGACCGCCCGGATGGAAGGCCGCGCTGCGAAAACCGTAT
>JAFGEX010000309.1 GCA_016931355.1 bacterium | reverse complement strand
ATGTCTGGGACGGCCTGCTCTCGGGCTTCCAAGTCAAGTCGCCTGACGCATCCCTCGACACCATGGTCAACATCTGGAACCCGTATCAAGACGTGATCACCTTCAACATGGCGCGCTCCGCCTCTCTCTACGAAACCGGCATCGGCAGGGGCATCGGATTCCGGGACGCCTGCCAGGACCTGTTCGGCGTGGTGCATCTGCTGCCTCAGGCCAGGACGCGGGAGAGGATTCTGGACCTGGCAGCCATCCAATGGCGGGGAGGCGACTGCTACCATCAGTACCAGCTTCTCGACAAGAAGGGCAATGCGGACATGGGCGTGGGCTTCAATGACGACCCCTGCTGGCTGATCCTGGCAACCGCCCATTACATTCGGGAAACCGGCGACTGGTCCATCCTGGATGAACAGGCGCCTTTCGACAACAATCCCGCGGACACCGCGCCCCTGTACGAACATCTGAATCTGTCCTTTCATTACATCCTCAGAAATCTCGGCCCGCACGGCCTTCCGAAAATCGGCAGGGCGGACTGGAACGATTGCCTGAATCTGACGATCACCTCCATCAAGCCGGGCGACACCTTCCAGTCGGATGCAGCGGCTGCAGGCCTGGACGAACCCATCGGCCGCATACCGGAATCGCTGATGATCGCTGCGCAATTCGTCTGGGCAAGCCGCGAATTCAGGCGCATGGCGGAGAAGCGCGGAGACACGGCCACGATGGAAAAGATCGACTCTGCAGTGAAGGACATGCTGCAGGCCATTGAAACGCACGGCTGGGACGGCGAGTGGTTCCTCAGGGCGTACGACCGGAACGGCAGGAAAATCGGATCAAAGGAATGCAAGGAAGGCCGGATTTTCATCGAACCCCAGGCCTTCATGGGTATGGCCTGCGTGGGCATTGAAAACGGCATGCTTCAAAAGGCTCTTGATTCGCTCGGCAAGCACCTTTACTCAAAACACGGCGTGGTCGTTCAGCAGCCCGCGTACACGGATTTCGACATGCATATCGGGGAGATCACGTCCTATCCTCCGGGAGTCAAGGAAAACGCAGGCGTTTTCTGCCATCCGAATGGATGGGTGGTGATCGCGGAATGCAATCTCGGACGCGGCGAAGAGGCCATGAAATACTACAGGACCATCTGCCCGGCTGCGCGGGAGGAAATCAGCGACCTGCACCGCTGCGAACCCTACTGCTACTCGCAGATGATCGCAGGCCCGGATTCGGTGCGCCACGGCGAGGCGAAAAATTCCTGGCTGACAGGCACAGCATCCGCAAACTTCCTCGGCGTGTCGCAGTACATCCTGGGCGTAAAACCGGATTACGAGGGCCTGCGCATCGACCCGTGCATCCCGGAATCCTGGAAAACGTTCACCCTGCGCAGGAAATACAGGGGCGAGACCTACGAAATCTCGGTCGAAAATCCGCAGGGCGTGTCCAGGGGTGTGAAGGAAATCGTCGTGGACGGCAGGACCATTCAGGACAACCTGATCCCTGTTTTCGGGGACGGCGGGGTGCACCAGGTGCGCGTGATTATGGGGAAATGACAGAGCCGTAGGTGTTTTTGTTCCGTCTTGACATGATATGCATTTATTACTATATTAATGCATATGGAGGTCAGTCATGAGAACGACGCTGGACTTGCCCAAGGAATTGCTGGATGATGCCATGGAGGCCTCAAAAATCAACACAAAAACCCGTGTTATCATCACCGCCCTGGAAGATCTGATCCGGAAACTGAAAATATCCGGCTTGAAGGAATTTAAGGGAAAAGTGGATCTGGATATGGACATGAACGGGATCCGCGGACGCCGATGCCGGTATTAGCGGACACGTCCGTATGGGTGGATTATTTCAGAAGCGGGGACCGTTCAGGAAAACTCGATTTTTTTATCGACGAGAACCTGATCGCCGTCAACGATCTGATACTCGCGGAATTGTTGCCGTTTTTGAAGGTACGCCGTCAAAAACGACTCATCACCCTGTTGTATGCTGTTGAGAAGCTTCCCTTAAAAATTGATTGGAACCAGATCATCGAATTTCAAACCCAATGCCTTAAAAACGGCCTGAATGGGATCGGCATCCCGGATTTGATCATTGCGCAGAATGCCTTACAAAACGACGCAGCCGTTTTCTCGCTGGACGCCCATTTCAAGCGCATCAGGCCTCTCTTGAAAATATGGCTGGTTGATTAGAGACTCTTTGCGGAAGACGAATGGTCGAATGTTCCATTCATCGCAGGTATTCCGCCGTTCGATCCCGGATGATGTCCAATCCTTTTACTGAGAAGGCGCCATGAAACAAGACAACAGGCGTTTTGTCCAGTTCCTGAAAATCGAATTGGAGGACCTGGAATCGGATCTCTACCTGATGATCGACAACAATCAGGAGAGGCGTGAACGCGGACTGATCACAGGCCATGTGGCCAAGGAGAACATCGCGGTGTTTCGGAATGAAATCGCGGGGCTTGCCTGCTTCCGGAATCTGCTCGACGAGACCGATCCATCCGCCTTCGCAGCCATCGGGGACCTGACCGCTTCAATCAAAAAACAATTTCACGAACTGATCCGGACCTACGACTTTGTCCCTGCAGTGGAGCTGTACATAGACAGGAAGATCGGGAAGATCATGCAGTATATTTCGCAGAACCCCTGACTTCATAAAAACCGCCACGCAGTTTTAAAAGTGCGCGGCAGTTCAGAGTTTTCATCACCTCCGGGAGGTCTTGGAGGTGAAATTTCAGATTTCAGATCGCTTAGACCCCCGACCCCGAAATCCGATCCCCGTATTGACGATGCACGATGCCCGACCTTATTTCCCCTTTTCCAGGTTCCTCCTGATCAGTTCGCATCGCTGCGCCACGCAGGCTGCTGAGCGCAGGGGGTCCGGCGGGGTGTTCAGGCAGTAATCGACCAGCCGCTCCACTGTAGAGGTCGCCACATGCATCCGGGTGTCGGATGAACCGTAATAAATGAATACCTTGCCGTTCTTCCCCAATATCCACCCATTCGAAAAAGTCACGTTGGAAACATCCCCGACCCTCTCCTCCCCCTGCGGCGCGAGGAAAAATCCCGCCGGTTTTGCGATGACCCGCGTCAGATCCTTCAGATCCGTCATGAACATATAGAGCACGTACCGAAGCCCCGCAGCCGTGTTCCGCACGCCGTGCGCCAGGTGCAGCCATCCTTTTTCCGTCTTAATCGGGGCCGGTCCCTGACCGTTTTTCACCTCATTGACCGTGTGATAGACCTTGGCGTCCATGATGGTCTCTTCCCTGATCTCCGCATGCTCGATGGAATCGGACAGCCCGAAACCGATGCCGCCTCCGGATCCTGTGCTGATGAATTCGTCCATAGGCCTGGTGTAAAAGGCGTATTTCCCGTTCACGAATTCAGGGTGCAGAACCACGTTCCGCTGCTGCGGGGACGGGCTTTTCAAATCCGCCAGCCTCTCCCAGTGGATCAGGTCCTTGGTGCGCGCAATGCCCGCCTGTGCGACTGCAGAGGACTGGTCTCCTTGCGGGGCGTTCGGGTCCTTGCGTTCCGTGCAGAATACGCCGTAAATCCATCCATCTTCATGCCAGCCCACGCGCATGTCATAGACATTGACGTCCGGATCCTCTGTTTCCGGCAGGACGACCGGATAGTCCCAGAACTGAAAATGATCCACACCGTTCGGGCTTTCCGCGACCGCAAAAAAGGACTTGCGGTCAGCGCCCTCCACGCGCGCCAGAAGAACAGTTTTGCCGTTGAATTCCATGGCGCCCGCGTTGAAAACGCAGTTGATCCCCATGCGCTCCATCAGATGCGGATTGGTCTCATGATTCAGGTCGTATCGCCAGAACAGAGGCGTATGTTCGGCTGTCAGCACCGGATATTTGTATCGCTCGTACACGCCGTTCACGTAAACCGGCGTATTCCTCCGGTTGATGAGTTTCTGATGCTCGAGCTTCAATTCCGCGAGCTTTTTATTGAATGCGGTGCGGTTCATGGTACGGATTCTCCTTCAGATGGACGGATCATCGGCCGCCCGTTATGCCGGGGACGTATGGAAAGATGCCCGGAACGGCGTTAATTCGTGAGCTTCTCCCACCAGGTCTTTTTCAAAATAAGCGAGGTGATGACCAGCACAGCCACAGCCTCGAAAAAAGGAAGCTTTTCCCTGAGCACGATGAAAATCGGTATGATCACAAGGGAGGCCTGCCAGATGATGCCGATCACCACGTTGAACATGTCGCGCTTGAAATTGGCGTCGGACTTGAATTGGGGATCCTGTTTCACGGCTTTATTGTGAACAGGTTTCCAGAATCCCCACGGCCTGACCTGCTTGTAAAATTTGATCAGGATCTCATCATCCTCAGGCTTCGAAAGCAGTGTCCCCAGTACGCATCCGATGGTGGAGAGGACGAGAATCACCGGGAATGAGTAAAGCGCATACAGATTGGGGACGATGCCCGGGAACATCCAGATGTACAGGCCTGGAAATCTGGAAAGAATCAGAGCGGCTCCGATGCCTGTGGCCATGCCCCAGAAATACCCGTATCCGTTGAAGCGCCACCAGTACCATTTGAGCACATTGGCTGCCGTGTATCCGCCCCAGAGCGCGGACACGATCCACTGTGTCACCTGATTGATATCCTTGGCATGCAGGCCGAAAAAGATACCGATGATGACGAATGCGAAGGACACGAAATAGCTCATCCCGATCAGCGTTTTCTTGCTCGCCTTGGGATTGATGTAGCGCTTGTAGATGTCGTTGACCACATAGGCGGGCGCAGCATTCACGGTTGCCGCAAACGTGGACATGAAGGCAGCCAGGAGCCCGGCAAGCACGAGCCCCAGAATGCCGACCGGGATGAAGTGGGTGAGCACATAGGGCAGTATTTTTTCGAAATCAATGCCTGTCCCCATGGCGTTGAGCTGCGGGCTGAAGAACACCAGGGCCAGGACCGTGATGCCCGTGATCATCAGATAGCGCGTGGGGAAAAGACAGAGGGATACGAACCAGCTCATCTTCGACGCCTGTTTGGGGTCCTTGGTGGCCAGGACGCGCTGCATGTCGTAATTAGGGGCAGGGCCGGCCATGCTAACCAGGATGCCTTTGAAAAGAACCATCATGAAAAAGATAGTGAATAGGGAATAGCCGTCCTCAGCGATCTTCGTATTCACGGACTGGATCAGCCCGGACCAGTCGAGATTCAGGTTCCATCCGAAGAATGGATTCTTCCATCCAGTGGGTACAGCGGCTGCAATCGCCGCCGTTGACGTCCTGGTCATGGCGACGATCCCCACTCCGATGCAGGATACGGTCATGACCACGAACTGGAGAAGCTCCGTGATCACCACGCTGTACATGCCTCCGGCCACCACATAGACCGCCGTGATGCCCATCAGCCCGATCGCATACCAGTTGGCGTTCGCAACCGGGTCCGCGGAGAACTGCCAGGGCAGGAACATGGCGGCGAACTTGCCGACTCCTGCGAAATCATAGGCGATGAATCCGATGACGCTGACCAGGGCGAACGCCACGACGCTGAGATGGGAGAGCACGGCCCCCCTGCCGTATCCGAAACGCGTGTTGATCCACTCCGCGCCGGTCATCACATTGGAGCGCCGCATCCACTTGGCGATGAACACCATGAGGAAAATCTGGTTGAACACGGGCCAGAGCCAGGGTATCCAGACAGACTTGAGGCCATAAACGAAGGTGATGTAGACCAGCCACATGGTGCCTGTGATGTCGAACATGCCGGAGGCGTTGGATACGCCCAGTATCCAGAAGGGCAGGCCCTTGTCCGCCAGGAAATAGGAGTCCAGGCCCTTGGACGCTCGCTTGGTCAGGATGAATCCGAGTATGAGGGTCAGGATCAGGTACCCGAAAATGATGCTGATATCGACCAGGCCCAGCTTCATGATCAGTCTCCTTGGAAAAGGTTAACAGCCATGGAAGGAAAAAAGACGGTTAAGAAATATACTGACCACCCTTCAAAAAATCAATGATCAAGCGCGTATATGGAAAAAAATGAAAGGATGCAGGCTTCCTCATTCAATCCATCCCCCCGGGTTTCGTTGTGCGGCGAGGGAGAAACGACTGATCGCCTTTCTCAGCGGGGCAGGCCTCGTGGATGCACCCGCGGTCCGGTTCATTCCTGTTCCGATTTCATGTCCCGCAGCCGGTTCACCCGTTCCGCAAGCAGGGCTTCTATCTCGCCCGCCTCCTGATCCGAAAGACGCCATTCGGCCGCATGAACCGTTTCTGCAATCTGCTCCGGGGACCGGGCGCCCACAATGGCTGCCGTGACCGCTGGATTGCGGAGGACCCAGGCGATGGCCAGATGGGAGAGCGTATGGCCTGACCGTCCAGCCATTTCGGAGAGTCCGGCGATCAGATCGAGATTGACGGCCAGTTCCGGATCCTGGAACATGGGATCCCGCAGCCTGTGGTCCTCCGGATCAAGCCTCTCTATTCTCTCTCGGGTCATTTTTCCGGACAGCAGGCCCTTTTGCATGGGGCTGTAAACGATGACGCCGATATTTTCCGTCTGGCAGTAAGGGAGGGTGTTCTTCTCAATGCGCCGCTCCAGCATGCTGTAGGGCGGTTGCAGGGAGGCGACCGCACCGATGGGCTGTATTCTTTTTATTTGCTCCGGGCTGAAATTGGAAACGCCGCCGAAACGGACCTTCCCGGCTTCGATCAGGCTGCACACCGCGTCCCATCCCTCTTCGATCTGCTCCTTGGGGAACGGCCAATGGATCTGGTACAGGTCGATGACATCGAGTCCGAGCCGCTTCAGGCTTTGGTCTGCTTCCTGGAAGATGCTCTTTTTCCTCAGATTGCTGTAGATCCTGCCGTCTGTGTCGAACAACCTGCCGCATTTGGTCGCGACAACGGGTTTGACGGACAACCGGCGGAGCGCCTTCCCGACGATTTCCTCCGCATGCCCCCTGCCGTAAGCAGGCGCCGTATCGATCCAGTTGACGCCGAGCTCTATGGCCTTCTCGATGGCCCTGATGGACTGCTCATCATCCTGTGCGCCCCAGGAAAACTGCCATCCGGCCCCGCCCATGGCCCATGTCCCGAGTCCAACCGGCGTCAGCTCGAGTGTGGAACTTCCCAGTTTATGGCTGATCATTATTTCCGTCCTCCTCAGGCAAACCGTCAGGGAAAAACCTCCGCATTCGACAGCAGCGGGAGATCCATGTCTTTCTGGGAAAGCTGCGGTGAGAAGCCTTGCGGCCAGCGGATGCCGATCTCCGGATCGTCCCAGCGTATGCCGCGTTCCGAGGACGGCGCATATTCGGACGAAGCCAGGTAAATCACATCCGCCCTTTCGCTGACCGTCAGAAATCCATGAGCGAAGCCCTCCGGGATATACAGCATCTCATGGTTCAGCGACGTCAGCCGGGTCCCCGTCCATTTGCCGAATTGAGGGGAATTTTTCCGGATGTCAACAGCCACGTCAAAAATTTCGCCGTGGCTGCATTTGACGATTTTGGCCTGGCCGTGGGGCGGAATCTGATAATGAAGGCCCCTCAGCACGCCCCTGACCGAATGGGAGTGGTTGGTCTGGATGCAGGAGAAATCGATGCCGGATCCCCGGAATTCCCCTTGCTTGAAAAATTCCAGGAAAAAACCCCTGTCGTCCCGGTAAATCCGCGGTTTGATGATCATCACGCCGTTCAGGGCGGTAGGGATGAAATCGAATGCCATGGGAATCCCTTCTCTATGTGTCTGTCACCAGGTGCGCCCGCCCCGCCTGCAGCGGGTCGGCCGGATGCCAACGCGTGTCCCTTCTGTCCGTTGTTCAAACATCTCCCCGGATACCGCTGCCGGACCCCTTCCCCGGATAACCGGCAGACGGCGGATGAGGCTTTTGCGAAGCCTTCCTTTCCAACCGCATCCGGGCTTCCCGAAGGCTGAAAAGGCATCCGCAGTAATTCTGACGGTAGAGGCCGAGATCCCGGCTCCAGGCCAGGCTGGCCTTGAACCCGTCCCTTTTCTTGAAATCCTCAGCCAGGAACACAACACCCAAACGGTTTCCGATCTCCTCTCCGATCGGGAAAATCACATCCGCCCTTTTATGCGGGCTGAGCGTCAGGGTGGTGGAAAAACAGTCCATGCCCCGCGACAACGCTTCGCGGGCTGTTCTTTCAAGACGCATGCGATAGCAGACGAGGCAGCGCGCGCCTCCCTCCGGCTCCTGTTCAAGCCCCTTTGTCGATTGAATCCAGAGATCGGAATCCTCGGTGCATTCAACCAGCGGAACATCCCACTCAGCCGAGAGTTTCCGGGTCTCGGCCAGCCTTTTCCTGAACTCGGTCTGGGGCTGTATGTTCGGATTGTAGAAAAAGGAGACGACCTCGTACCGCCTCTTCAGGATCTGAAACGGATGCGTCAGACAGGGCCCGCAGCAGGTATGGAGCAGCAGTTTCTGCCGCACCGTGTCCGGCGTATTCATGACAGGCGCACCATGTGGTTCAACGGGCCGTGCCCGTGGCCGAGCGCGAGGGCCGTTCGAATCGCTTCGGTGACATAGCGTTTCCCCCTGGATACGGCATCTTCCAGGGAACAACCCAGGGCCAGATGGGCTGCGATGGCTGCGGAAAGCGTGCATCCGGTGCCGTGGGTGTTCAGTGTTTGTACCCTGTCCTCCGTGAACGAAAGAAATTCATTTCCGTCGAAAAGAATGTCTCTGGCCCGGTTCAACCCGTGCCCGCCTTTGATCAGCACCGCCCTGCAGCCGAGTTGCAGAATCCGGTGCGCAGCCTTTTGAATATCCTCCTCGGATTGAAGTCGCAGGCCCGACAGAGCCTCCGCTTCCGGAAAGTTCGGTGTGACCAGCGTGGCCAGGGGGAGCAGTCTGGATTTGAAAAGTTCAACGGCATCATCCTCCAGAAGCCGGTCGCCGCTTTTGGCCACCATCACCGGATCCACCACCACATGCGGTATGCGGCTGCCCCTGATTTTTTCCGAAACGGTTTGAACGATGCCTGCATTGAATAGCATTCCGGTCTTCACGGCGTCCGCGCCGAT
>JAFGEX010000308.1 GCA_016931355.1 bacterium | reverse complement strand
GTTGAGATAGGCAACGAAACCGTCGTCGAACCGCACGCTCAGTCTCAATGCCGAGAATTGCGGCAGATCCTCCGCTTTCACATCAAAGGGGATGCGGATCAGACAGGAGGCATTGGGCTGGGCGGTGTCGTCCTGATGCATGTAATCCGCAACGTCCAGGGTGATGAAACCTTCATAACCGCTGTCCTTTTCATAACCGATGCCGCCCGGCGCGCCGTTGCAGGAAAGCCACCCGGAATCGTCGAACGCCGTGATGCTGCGCCAGCTCGCGGACACGGATCCTGAAGGCACCAGCACCCGCTTTGCGGCCGAAGCAGCGACCAGGGGCACCTGCCGCAACCCGCCGCCGCCAAAAGGATTGTGGGGATCCATACCGTCCTGCGTGTAATAGATCTTCCCGGAGGGCGCGGTCATGATCAGCTGAAACCCTTTCTCCACCACAGCGCTGCGGCTGTTGAACGCCGGCGGCTCGACAGCGGGGTACCATCCCTTGTTCCGGAACTGTTCCAGCACGATTTCATTGCGCTGCGGGATCCAGGTATCCAGAATCCAGTCCACAGCAGGGATCCAGTGCGTATCGCGCGTGTAGGGATCCCAGTTTTTTGAATCCCCCCAGCGCGCAGATTCCGCAATGATGGCCTGATCGATCTGTTCCCGCCTCGCGTACACGCGCGCGGTATTGGCTTCTTCTGTCAGGGCGCCACCGTTGAAAAAATGTTTATACACACGGTCCGCGAAACGAAGGCGGTACTCGGGATGTTCGCACAGCTCCTGATGCAGCCATTGCGGATTGAATTCACCCTGATATTGTCCCGCCGGATAAGGGCCTGTCCGGTCTATTTCTACACCACGCCCGACATTCATGATGTGTTCTGCGTCATGCCTGAAATATTTGAATCCGTCCGGCGACACCCGATTGTAGATCGCGTAAAAATTGTTGGGTTGCCGGTTCGACCGGAAATCAGAGATCGGAGCATCGAAATCGCCGACCCACAGGGTATTGATCATATAATCAATGAGATTGTCCAGATCCACCATCTTTGGAAAAGCGGGGTTGGCGGAACCGTCGCTGTTCAATCCCTGCACGCGGTAATACGCGGCATCGTTTTCGAAACCATCCTGGGCGATTGCCCACAAACTGAAGTAAGCATCTAATGTCCCGTCTGCGGCTTCAATGATATAGGGGCGTTCTCCGTCCGTTCCCCATCCCGCATCCACCTTTATGACGTCGAAATCCTCAGGCGCTCCGCTGAAATAGCTGGCTGCATAGTCCGCCTCGGAACGTTCCTGAGTATAGAAAAGCCCCCAGTATGTGCCGTTGATGTATAGATGATAATACCGGCTGCGCGTGTAGGGCTGGCCCATGTCCCGCTGCAGATCCCGCGAGAACAGGTCCCTCAGGAATGTGTTCTGCTCAGGGTCGTCTATTCCGTAGGACCAGGAGTAATTCTGCGGGCAGGCCAGGTCGATTTTATCGAACTCGTCCACGCCTTCGTTCTCGAAAAGCGCGTGCTCAAGCCTGGCTTCTCCGTAACGGCTGCGGAAAAAGAATCGGAACGCGTGCTTCGGATTCCACGGCACGCGGCTGTAGCCGCCCCGGATGCGCACACCGCAGTTGATGTGAAATCCGTCGGACCCGTCCGGATGGAGAAGCTCAAGCGAACAGGCGCGCTCCCATTCCTCTCCCCGCCTGCCTGCATTGACATAAATGCCCTCGATACCGTCGAACAGACTGTCGAGATCGATGACCATGGAGAAACTGGGTACTGCCAGAATCGCCGGCAGGATTTTATCCTTGTACCGCGAATGGTTATAGACGTCCGGGTCCATACCGTAATTGATTTCCTGCCCGTTCACAGGGCTGTTGGGCGCAGGCCATTTCGCGCCCGGCCGGCTGTTGTCCGGGGAGAGCTGGGTGATCAATCCGGCGAAGAGATAGGTGTGGGTGGACATGTTACTGACTGTCTGTCCGCCTGAAAGCGCAATGGCGCGTACGCAGACGCCGGGGGCCCTGTCGCGGCCCGCCGTGCTGCCCGGATCGATGCGCACCGTGGCCGGGGACGTCCTGGATTGCGCGGACGGGCTGGTCCGGGGATCCTCGCCGTTGAACGTGTATTTTATCGTTGCGCCTTCCACCGGCGAGGTGATGGTCAGGTCAAAGGCGGTATCATAAAAACCGCGGGGCGGATCGAAAAGGAGTTTCTGGCTTCGGGCGGCAGACGGCGCCATTGCCGACAGGATCAGGAAGAGACAGAGGTGTTTCTTCATTTGGCTGTTGTTCCTTTATTTTCAGGAAAGGGTTCGCCCTCGCCTTTCAACGGGAAAAAAGGGATGAATGAAAGCGGCAGGACTGGTTTGCGACCGGGGAAATGGATGAAACCGCTGAAGTTCAACGGACCGATGAATCCTCGGGGATGATTGCGGAATGAAAGGGCTGAATAAAGGGGAAAATCCGCGTATCAATCGCATTGCCAATCACAATTGAAAGGCCTCCTCTGACAGGGCTAAAAAACATTTCGAAGTTTAATGTAGCCTTAAAAATCATCAAAAACAAGACCGAACAGGGATCGGCATACAGAGTACCCGCTGCCGCTGTCGTATCCTCTTCTTCACGCAGACACAGCAGGTTGTTGAAGCATTCGCTGAGGCCGCATGCGCCGGAAATTCCTCATTCTCCATCCTGTTTCATTCTTTCACAATCTCATAATGCATGGCTTTGCTTTTTGCCTCCAGCAGAAAGGCATATCCGTCCGGAACCCGGCTGATCCGGACTTCACCCTTCCTCCTACCGCCCGGGGACAACCTGTAAACTTTCAAAGGCTTTTCCGTCCTGATCATCAGCTTCCCCTCCATGGGCTGCATGAGAAACGGGAAACGGCCTCTCTTCTCAATCCGTTTGAAGTCATCCGAAATTTTGACTCCTGTAAAACGTGCGTCGCCGGATGTGGAAACCAGGATGTGCCCGGACCGGCCGAGCGGTTCATCCGTCAGCGAAGAGGCGATCACCACGCCAAACGGGCTGCTCATTTCGAAAACCATGGATTGTGTTTCCACCTTTTCCCTGCCGATGAACCCGATGACACCCTGGGTGCGCGGCGCATTCAGAACCACCAGGCCCTTTTCCGTATCCCAGGACAGATCGCCTGTGACCGAATGATATCTGCCGCCGGATTCCAGGGCTTTCTTGTAATGAAGAACGTTGTTGCATTCCGGAACCGCTTGATCCAGAAATGCGAGTCCGTATTTCCCGGCAAGTGCAACCTGAGGCCTGCGCTCCGGCCGCCTGGAGGGATCCATCACCTGATCCGGCGTGATGATCTCGAAATAGCCGGCCGGGTCCTCCCTGAAATCCTGCCGGTGAAAAAAAAGCGCGGATATCGGTATCAAGTTCATCTGCGTCGGATCGAACATGGCCTCGAACGAATTGATGGTGTCCGCCCCCACGGAAGGACATCCCCAGTAGGCATAATGCATGGGGTGCCAGCCATGCAGGCAGGCATAGGCTGATAGGATCGGCGTGCCCTCGGCGCGATAGGGATTGGGAAGCGGATTGTGCCATTCCGAAATGGTGTAGGGTTTTCCGAAAATACGCCGCGTTGCATCCTCTCCGATATGACCGCCCCATCCGTTTCTGACCATGGGTTTCGCCTGGATGCCCTGGCCCTGGATGTAATTGTATTCATGTTCAGGATGGGTCCAGTAACTGTGCCGGTCCACATAATCCATCCTGGCGTTCACGTGCAGGTCCGCAAGGTCTGCGCACCAGTGATTGCTGCCTGTCACCGGGCATTTCAATCCCAAACTTTTTAGAAAGGAACGCATATCCTGATAATAGCCGTCCTGCAGATCATACAAGAACCGGTAGGTGTCCAGCTTGCGCGCATCACTGACAGGCCAATCGGTGTCGTTGACGTAAATGTGCGGGATGGCGATCGTTGCATGGCCCAGCTTCTCCCCTTCAAACAGGGCTTTCTTGCCCTCCTGCGACCAGGCCGCCGTGAGGGACGCTTCATCCCCGTATTTACCGGTCAGCCACCGGTCGAACATCGCTTTCAGCATTTTCTGATAATGCCCGGAAAGGATTCCGAAACTTCCGTTTGGCTGTATCCAGAAAAGGGAGTTCTCGTTGGTGATCTCGGTCATGGCCAGGGCCGGATCCTCTGCCAGGGAGAGACCTGTGTACGGATTTTTCGCAGTCAGGATGCCTTTCAGATATTCCTTCTGCAATTCAATGAGAAAGGGATCAAACAACCCCTCCACCTTGAATCCCTGATCGACATCTTCGAACGCGGCCGGGTCGCCCGGAAAACCGTCCCCTTTCATGATGAAGCGGGACGACAAATGGCTCAGGAAAACATAAACGCCCCGCTGTTTGAGGCAGTGGAACAGGTAGAAAAACCGGTCCAGCATGACAGGGTCGATCCGCCGCGTGGTCTCAGGCATCTGGCCGCCGAAAAAACTGCGTCGCACGATTTTGTCCGTCCAGGGCTTCACCACATCCAGATGATGCATGCGCACGATGTTGGCGCCTGACCGGGCGATGATATCAGCCAGCCTTTCCGCCTCTTTTTGATCCGGGAAATTGGCCTCCCCGAACAGATTTCCGCCCCAGAAACGCGCCGGCGTCCCGTCCTCGAACACAAAGCGTTCTCCCTGAACGTTCAGGAATCCGTGCGTTCCAGACGGCGCTTCCAGCAGCCGGGACATGTCCAGAACCGTGCCTTGCATCTCTTCATAGGATGAAAGCGGGAACGGAATCCATCCGTTGGTGTTCAGGGTGACGCCTTCCGGGAGCTGGGAGAAAGCCCGGACGGAGGAAAATAAAACGAACAGCATTATCCTTTTCATATGCACAGCCTCTCTTGATCTACAGGATTCCGACGCAGTTGATCAGCAACACGGAGAAAATTTAACTTTTCCCTGATCTCCCGTGTAACCGGGCAAGCGCCTGTATGCGCTGTCCTGATGAGGATCCGATGGTCATCCATGCAAATCAAGGCATTCATCTCCAGATTTGCATGGTTAAAGATTCATTCTGAAAAACCGGCCTTGTAATGGCCTTTTTTGTGCTTTTATTTACTATAGCCTGGGACCCATCAACGGTCTCTCAGCTTTTCGGATCAGCAATCCTGTAGTCGAAACCCTCACCCTGAATTCTTCCGCGACATCCGACTGGATATAAGTGGCTGATCCGTATTCGGCATCCACAAGCGGACTGAGAACCGCGAATCTCCTGCGGAGATTGAACATGTCCAGCGTTTTTTCCTTTGAAAGCGAATAGATCGTGCGGAGCTTGTTCCGTTCATCCTCCAGATCGAAATACCTCCCTCCTACCCGGTCCAGCTCGTACGCTGTGTGCAGCCCGAACAGGTTCGCCACGGGTTTCCATTTGAGGATATGCGCGTCCACATAGAGCTGATCGCCCGCAATGGAAAAGATCTTTTCATCCTCCCCCGGGATGCTGAAGCGGGCAATGAACTTTTGATGGTCCAACGGCTCCACCCGGACGACCGCGGCAGTCACCTCCTTCGTCAGCGCGCGATACCCCTGTATGGAAATGCTGATGACGAAGAACAGTGCGGACACAGTAAGCATCAGCAGGCCGCTCAGCAGATTAGTTGTGGAGCGGAGGAACTTCTTCTTTCGGATGGCACCGATTGTGTAACCTAGGAAGATCAGGCCGAGAATTCCGAACAGCACCGCGAGAATGGTCAGGGAATTGAAAGGGAGCATATTGTTCCTTTCCGATCAGGACGGATATTTTGAGCTTCCTTCTTTAAAGGGTCCTTGAAGGAAATGCCTATTTCACATCATGGTCTTACTTTCTCCACCCCCATGATTGATCTCGACGGATTATTACAAAAGACTGAATAATTGTCCTCCTTCTTTGAAGGGCCAGTTCGGGGGATGTCGCTTTATTTTGCAGTCAATATGGAAACCAGCCTCATATCCGGTTCGCCCTTTTCATCCAGCACCGGGAAATCCCCCTTATAGCACCAGTGGCAGTAAGCGATGCCGTTGGCGTTGAAGATCCCGCAAAGATCCTTGTAGTACCGGAACCGGATGTCGTCCGGGATCGTGGGATAAACCCCGTACTCGCCGCAGAAAAGGGGCAGGTTTTTTTCACTGGCGACCCGGATTGCCGGCGCCATTTCTTTCTCCAATCTGTCCCTGTCGAAAAAGCCGTTCGCATAACTGCGCATGGTTTCGAGCGTCTTTTCGGATAGCCCTTTGTAATTCAGCGTGTCCACGATCTGCCCGGGATAGTTGACCGGGCCTGAATATTCAGCTATAGCGGTCCACGGCGCCTGGTGATGCGTCAGGGCCATGGGCGTATAGAAATGAAAACTCAGGATGAGATTCTTGTCGTTCTCCGGGATTTTCAGGTCCGGAAACGTGGAGGGGATCTGCCATCTGTTGGACCCCACCACGATCACGCGTTCCGGCTCCTGCTTTCGGATCTCGGCGATCACCATTGCGATCAGCCTGTTCCAGTCCTCCGGGTCGTCCGCAACCGCCTCGTTCAGGATTTCGTATGCCAGCATGCCGTTCGGATAGGCCTGCAGCTCTTTCTGCAGCTGGCGCCAGAGGTCTACCAGTTTTTCCTGCTCCGCAGGATCGGTCCACAAGGGATTCGATTCTGCGATGAAATAATGAGACCGGATGATGTGCAGGTCCACGATTACGCGCAGCCTGTTGGTTAAAGCCCAGCCGATCGCCTGGTGGAGCAGCCTGAAAGCCTCTTCCTCCCTGTTCCCCAGCGAGTCCCAGAGCTGCACCTCGTCCACCGGGATGCGGACATGATCGAATCCTGAGGATGCGATTTTCTTGAAATCCGCCTCCGTGATGTAGGCTGCCCGCTCGGGACCCCGCGCCTCGCTCTGCGAAAGCCAGTGGCTGACGTTGACGCCGGTTCTCATTTCGAATTTCACGTACGCCTCCTTGCGGCCTGCGCATGAGAAGAAAGACAAGCCGGCAATTGCGATGATGCATATCCTTCCGATCTGCTTGAACATTTGACGACCTCCCTGTTTTGCAGATGAAACATTACGGATAACGCAATATCCTAAAGATCCCAAAAGGCATGAATAAACTTAATAAAAAAATGATGATTGTCAAGGGAAAATCCGTTGTCCATTATACACGAGTGGACAGCTTGAGGCAGGTAAAATCAGATCGTATACAGAGATTTATCCGCTCCCGGCGGGACGCCGTTAATGAGAGGACCGGTGCTTAAAAACATACCAAAATGTACCCTATCGATTTCCGTCACCCATGGCCTCCAGGGGTGCCTAGAATGGATTGTCGTGCCCACGGAGACCGTGTGTACAAGAGGAACGCGAAACGGCTTTGTCCCTCCCCCCAAAAACCACCTTTTACTGCGGCCGGTCGCTTCATTTTTTGGCATCATCATTTTGCCCCGATTGAGAGTGGAGATGGATTAAATAATGCCTGAGAAGGGCATTGTCCGGGTGGGCCTGAAGCAAACGGAACCAGCGCTCGTTCAGGCTTTGCAGGCATCCGGCCCGTGTGGCTGTGCGGACGACCAAAGGATAAAATTCTTCGCTTTCCAGATCCAGGTTCAGGCCTTTTTGATAGATCTGAAAAGCCTTGCTCCATTCTTTCTGCTGTTCATAGATGGATCCCAGATTTTTCAACCCTTCTGGAGATCTTGGTTGGAGGGAAAGGAAGCGCTCATAAACATGAATCGCCTGATCCCAGTTTTTTTGCTGCTTGTACACAAAAGCCAGTTGTTCCAGCAAGAGCGGGGCATCAGGATGCTTTTTCATCTGATCGAGGATCCGTGTTTCCAAAGATTCAGAGGCGGGGGAAGGAAACCAGTTCGCAACGACACTTCTCAGAATTTTTATGAGTTCATCGGCATTCTTTATCGGAGTTGTTTGGGTTGTCTGTGGATCAAACGGGTTTTCCAACGAAGGCTGCCACAGTTTCTCTGAGAGGCTGATTTCGGAAATAGTTCGTTCAAAGGTACTTTCCTGATACAGCCGGGAGAGGTCCGGATCCGCATGCCGGCGTGCGTGAAGGAATAACCGGTAGGCCGATTGAGCAGTGCCGCCGTTTTCCTCGGCCCGCAGGTAGGCCGCCCTTGCACTGTCAGGATTGCCTGTTTTTTCAAAAATCTGCCCGACACAGGTGGCAGGCCATGGGCTTTGGGTGTCCGCCTTTTCCCATTGTTTGTAATAAACCATGGCCTGATGATAATCGGAAGCCTGTTCAAACAGGTTTCCGGTCTTGAATAAAAGCCTGCTGTCTCCCGGATGTTTGATAGCCAGCGGTTCAGCGATCATCAAGGCGGAATCCAATTTGGCTTCCTGTTCATACGTGACCGCCAGCCGGAATCCGGCCTGTGTGTTGTCCGGATTCATGCGCAACACTTCATGATAATGATGGCGTGCCTCCGGGAATCTGGATTGCATGACATAGGTTTCGGCAACGCAGAAATGAAGGCGTTCGGATTCAGGATGCAACCGCAGTTGATCCAGATAGGTTTCACGTATTTTTGCGATGTTCTCGTTCCCGGAACGGAGTTGATCAAGCAGGGAGTCGGGGAACAGAAAATGCTGTGCCTGAACGGGGGCGGCCATCATGGCGCAAACAAAAAGAAGGCTTTTAATTGGGATGAAATTTCTGTTCATGAATCTGTTAGCGAGCCCATTCCCAGCGGCTTGCCGCTGGGCCTGCCCCGGGCTTTGACCCGGGGTAAGCGAGCGAATAGAGAGGTCATTTCCCCTGCAGATCGAAAATTCCCCGCCGCTTGCGGCGGGGAGCTTCAATTGTAAATTTGTCAAGATGCTGATTTCCGTTAAACCGTTTCCGTTGATTATTCATCCGGGACAATGGCAGGCACCGATTGACTGAATGGGCTCTCATTGCCCGATGTGTCTATGGCCTTGACCCGATACCAGTGATGGGATTTCCCGTCCGCATCCAAGTAGTTCAGTGTCGAAAAAGGATCCTCGGTGATCATTTCATAGGATCCGGTTTCAGTCTCCGCTCTGTACACCCGGTATCCGGCCAGATCTGCGGCTGCCGTGCGCTCCCATTGAACCGTCACGCCG
>JAFGEX010000307.1 GCA_016931355.1 bacterium | reverse complement strand
GCTTGGTCACGTTGACGTTGTCCACGTAATAGGCCATCTCGTCCGCCCGGCCTCCGCGTACGTGTATCACGCCGTCGTCGTTGACCACGCCGGCCATGCCCGAGATCACGGCCGCTACGCCGCGAATCGGCATCTGGGCGATGTCCTCGCCGCGGACATAGTGGATTTCATTGGTCTCCGCCTTGTCGATGAGCGGCCTTTCCGCCACGATGGTGACCTGCTGGCCTTCCAGAACGGTCTTGGGCAGCGCCACATCCCGGAACGTGGTGAGACCGGAATTGACGATGATCCCTTCGACCGCCACTTTCTGGTAGCCCATGAACGTGGCCGAAAGGTCGTACTTGCCCACCGGGATGTTGAGAATGACGTACTCGCCGTTCTCATCCGTAGCTGCGCCCATCATGGTGCCGACGATCTGGATGTTGGCCCCCATGAGGGGTTCGCCTGTCTCGCTGTCTGTCACGAATCCCCTGACCTTTCCGATGGCTCCGAATCCCAGCGCCGGAATCACCAGCACGATCAGGACAGACATGAGCAACCTGTTGAATCTCTCTCCTTTCATCAAGAATGCCTCCTCTTTTGGTTTGGCATGCATGGACGATCAATCCGTCGTCATCCAAAAAGGATCTCCCCGCCTCCGCCCATCCTACGACCATAACCGTAATGGACCGGGACTCACCTCCTTCCCTTTTCAATCGATTCAGATCGGCTTATCGAATCTGGACACAGTTCGTTCATTAAAACGGAAAAGCCATCCATAAAAAACAGGAAATACCGATCATTTCCCGGACGGCTTGTGCAAAGTGTTCCGCAACCTCCGAATTAAAAACGACCCACTCTTGATGATGTTGCGCTCTTCAACTTTCGATTTTTGGGCTTTCTCAAGGCCCGGCGGGAAGTCCCGAAGAAAAAAGGAAGGTTTTAAAAATCAACAACTTTCAGGATAGATAGAATAGATCGGGGACTCCCTCTCCCATTGACAAGAAAACATAAAAAACAAAGGGGATATTGTCAAGTGTTTTTTATCTGAACCCTTTCCAGAGAAGCGGCCCTGCAGGACCGGCTTTTCTCCACCGGTCCCGGGGGATTGAACGGATTCGGGCAAATTGAAGCTCCCCGGCAGTGAACTGCAGGCAAACCTTCGATCTGTAAGGAGAAAAACATTGGGATTCTCTCGCTGATCCCGGGTCAAAGCCAGGGGCATTGCCCTCGGCAAGCCTGAGGGGAATGCGTCCCCTGTCAGGCTCAGCAAAAACAAAAAACAGGCTTATTCTTTGCACAATGGGAAACTGAGGCGTTTCCAATTCTTCCATCCAGTTTCTATATGCAGTAACATCTCCGAAAAGCCGGTTCGTGGTGTGAATAGCCCCTTTAAATATTCATAATGGAATATTGACAGAAAGCACCTTTTTTGAAAAGTTTACCTTATGCCGGAAAGAAATCAATAGTAATACCAGATGGTCCTGTAATCCTCCGGATCCTCTCCGCGCCGTTTCAACTCGCACAGATAATCGTATATGGAGACATCCTCATCCACATACGTTTCCGCCATAGACAGGTTTTTCTCCCAGGGATGGAATTCGTAAACCCGGTTCCCGTTCGGCAGAATGGTGAGCAGGCTGTGATGCTGCTGGGCGCGGATGTAGTTCTTGCCGAGCTTCGGGACATTGTAAACAGGCTCATCCGCGCGCACCAGCCCTGGCAGAAGCCGGGCCTCCTCCTTGATCTCCTGCAGCAGCCTGGCGATGGGCACGCGGTAATCCTTTGTCTCCTCCTTGCCCTTGGTGTTGAAGGTGTAATAGGGATCCACGCCGATGAGCCGCAGGATGCGGCGAAGCGCCGTCATTTCGAAACGCCTGCTGTTCTCCGCCGTGAACACCGCCTGGTTGTACACGGCCATGCCCCTGCGCCTGAACTTCTGAACCGCTTCCATGGCTTCCGGCGTCACTTCGTAAACATGTTCGAAATGCGTGACCAGGCAGATTTCCCTCTGGCCGGGTTCATGGAAACGGGCGATTTCATCGGCCAGATGATCCGTGATCCGCATGGGCAGAACCACGGGCGTCCGGGAGCCGATCCGGATGCGCTCCACGTGCCGGATGCCCGCCACACGGCCCAGCACGGACAGAAACGCGCCGTCGTGCATGACCAGGGGGTCGCCGCCTGTGACGAGGACCTCCCGCACACCGCGGTGATCCTCGATCCAGTCGATCGCCTTCTGAATCCGGGCAGGGGCGGCCATAGCGGACGGTGAAAGCGGGCCGTCGATCTCCCAGTTCCTCTGGCAGTACACGCAGATCTGGCTGCATGTGTTGTAGGGCTTCAGGATCACGATCGTGGGATAGCGCCTCGTGACCAGATCAACCGGGGACGTATCCCGCTCCATCATGAAATCGGAAGAGACCATGTCTTTCCCCCGGTTCCTGATCATGGTCTCGACATAACCGGTCGGCGGTATGACCTGAGCGCGCACCGCATGGTCGTTCCGGCGGCCGGAAAGGGAATCCATAAGCGAAACGTAATACGGAGTGATCCCGAAGGGAAGACCGGCCTTGCGGGCATCGTCGATGCCCTCCTTTTCCTCGCGGGAGAGGCGGATGAGACGCTCCAGATCCTTTGAAGTCCGGATCAGATGCCCCAGATGCCAGCGGTAGTCCTGCCAGTCTTCACCGCCGCCCCCCAGCTTCAGCAGAATGCGACTTGCGTTTTTTTGACGCAGCCGCCGGACGGCCGGATCGAGACCCGTGGGATAACGCCGGACCATCCTCATGACCTTTTCCGCGACCGTGTCGAGCTGGTCGGAACGCATCAACGAGGCCTCGCGGCCGTGGTATTTCATGAATTCCGGGTAGGGGGTGCGGTCATAGATCCCGCTCTCCCCGCGAAGCCCGCGGAACAGGCGGATCATCTCCTCGAAAAAACCGGCGTTCAGATTCTCCGGCATGCGGGAGGTCTTGCCGTGGGCCATCAGCCACAGCATCTTGACCAGCCTGAATTTCGAAATCCGCTCGCTGCGCACCGAAATCAGCCTCTGGAACGAATGCAGGCTCTGCTCCTGCACGATCCATTCGAGGGGCTGAATCCTCTGGCTGTACCGGTTCATCATTCTCTGCAGTTCGATCAGGTATGCCTGGAGATGGTTGCGCGCCGCCCGGTGATCCACCGCGTCCCGCAGCAGGTGGTAAATCGTCGGATGGCTCGCGAACATGAAGGAGGCGTGCTTTTTGATGTGGGCCGCGTCCATTTTCATCCTCCTTTCGGCAGATGGATTTCGCCGGGCTCCGGCAGGTTTGATCGTGCGAAAGAAGGGAAGCAGAAGGTAACCTTTTTAAAAAGGTTACCTTCTGCCGCATCCCTCCCGGCGCATCATCCCGCGATCAGTTTCTTCAGCTCGTCGAGCTTCTGCAATGCTTCGAGCGGCGTCATAGAGGAAATGTCCAGCTCCTTCAGCCTGTCGCGGATGCGCTTCTCCTCGGCCAGGAACAGGTTGAGCTGGCCCGAAACCGCATATTCCGGCCCGTGCTGACCCACAGCCAGCTTCGGTATTTCATTCGGCGTGAGCTCGTTCGCCTCCAGGTTGTGCAGGATTTCCCTGGCCCTCTCCAGCACCTCCCGCGGCATGCCTGCCAGCCGGGCCACCTGTATGCCGTAGGAATGGTCGCACCCGCCGGGCACGATTTTGCGCAGAAACACGATATGTTCCCCCCATTCCTTCACGGCCACGTTGAAGTTGCGCACCCGGGGCAGGACGCGCTCGAGTTCCGTGAGCTCGTGGTAATGCGTGGCGAACAGGGTCTTGGACCCGAGATGTTTCGCATGATGGATGTACTCGGCCACAGCCCAAGCGATGGAAAGCCCGTCGAACGTGGAAGTGCCGCGGCCGATTTCATCGAGCAGGATGAGGCTGCGGCGCGTCGCGTTGTTGAGTATGGCTGCTGCCTCGTTCATCTCCACGAGGAAAGTGGATTCCCCGCCCGCCACGTTGTCCTGGGCTCCCACGCGCGTGAAGATGCGGTCCACGATGCCGATGCGGGCGGCCTTTGCAGGGACGAAGCTGCCGATCTGCGCGAGCAGAACAATCAACCCGACCTGCCGGATGTAAGTGGACTTCCCCGCCATATTCGGGCCCGTGATGATCAAAATCTGGTTTTTGGAATGGTCCAGGTCCGAATCATTGGGGATGAACGGCGTGTCCGGGGGCAGGCGCTGCTCCACAACCGGATGCCTGCCCTCCTCGATGCGTATCGCCTCCCCTTCGTCCACTTCCGGACAAACGTAACGGTTCTCCTCAGCCACCTGCGCCAGGGACAGCAGGGCGTCCAATTCCCCGACAAGCCTGCCGTTTTCCAAGACAGCATCGGCGTTCCGCGCTGCATCCTGCCGGAGCTCGTCGAACAGGGAAATTTCCAGAGAGGCCGCCCTCTCTTCCGCATGGAGGATTTTCTCCTCCATTTCCTTGAGTTCGGGTGTGATGAACCGTTCCGCGTTGACCAAAGTCTGCTTGCGGATGTAATTGTCCGGGATTTTTTCCAGATGCGCCTTGGTCACTTCAATATAATATCCGAAAACACGGTTGTATCCGACCTTGAGGGACGGGATTTTCGTCCTCTCCCGCTCCGAAACCTGGGCTCGGGCGATCCAGTCCTTTCCGGAAAAGGCGAGTTCGCGGAGCTCGTCCAGTTCCGCATGGTATCCTTTGCGTATCACGTGGCCGTCCGAGGCGGAAACCGGCGGATTGTCCGCCAGCGCCTTTCCGATGCGTTCGCACAGGGCTTCGCATCCGTCCAGGCCGGAGGCTGTGCTTTTAATCCTTGCGGCCCCAAGCCCCCCGAGTATCCGGGCAATATCGGGGATGCGCAGCAGCGACCTGCGCAGGCCCGCCAGATCCCTCGGATTCGCGCGGCGCGTGACGGTTTTGGCGCAGAGCCGTTCGAGATCCGCCATGCCCTTGAACAGGGAATCGAGTTCCGCCCGGGCCTGGGCATGGGATTTCAGGTCCGAGACAGCGTCCAGCCTCTGCCGGATTTCCTCCAGATGCTTCAGCGGCCTCTGCACCCAGGCTGCGAGCGTCCGGCCCCCCATGGCTGTGCGGGTCCGGTCGAGTATGCTGATCAGGGTGTCCCGGCGGTCCCCGGCCGCAGAGGAAACGATCTCGAGATTCCTTCTCGTGGCCGCATCGAGTATCATGAACGCGTCGTCCCCGTAGCGGGACAGCCTCCGGATATGCCCGATCTGGGTCCTCTGTGTCTCCTGAACATAGGTCAAGACCATGCCTGCAGCAGAAATGCCTGTATCCAATTCTTCGCAGCCGAATCCCTTGAGCGACTTTGTCCCGAAATGCCGGATCAAGGCTTCGTATCCGTAATCCCTGCTGAACAGCCAGTCCTCGCGCCGCGTCGTCAGAATCCCGTTTTTCCCCGCCTCCTGCTCCACCAGGCCGATCTGGGATTCGGAGACCAGGATCTCGCGCGGGCCGATGGAATGGATCTCCTCAGACAGCTTGTTCTGCGGGAATTCCGTGACCATGAACTCTCCGGTGGTCACATCCGCGGAAGCCAGGCCGCAGGATCCGTTTTTACAGAAAACAGCGGAAAGGTAGTTGTTCCTGGACGCCTCGAGCAGATTGTCCGATGTCACAGTGCCGGGCGTGACGACCTGCACGACTTCGCGCTTGACCACTCCCTTCGCCAGTTTCGGATCCTCGACCTGCTCGCACACCGCCACCCTGTAGCCTGCCCGGATCATTTTGGACAGGTAGCCGTCCAGTGCGTGATGGGGGAATCCGGCGAGCGGAACTTCCCCTGCCTTGCCATGGCCGCGGGAGGTCAGTGTGATGCCCAAGACCCTGGATCCGATTTTGGCGTCTTCCCCGAACATTTCGAAGAAATCGCCCATGCGAAAAAACAGGACCGCGTCCCTGTGCTTCGCCTTGATGGCGTGGTACTGGGACATGAGCGGCGTGTCGCCGGAGGTTTTAGCCGTTTGTTCCTGGATGTCTTTCATGATGCGAACCGGTTTTGCCGAGGTTTTAAATTAAGGCTTGATGTCAAGAAATGCAAACTCAATTTTTTAAGACTCCAACCCGGGCTCCTTGGGCAAAAGGATCCCGGGGCCCCCTGGGACCAGCCGGACAAATCCCGGGGTTATACGGTCCCCTTTTCCCAGGCGAGATAACATGCGTACACTTGAAAGTCTGGAAACCGGACAGACCCCCGGGTCCCCTGATCCCCAGCCCGGCCGGATGGAGACACTTGAAAGTCTGGAAATATTTGATTAAGATTGAAGCAGTCCCTGGCTCCGGGGGGATAAAATCCCTGGATCCACTGGACGGACAGCCCCCGGAGTCCATACGGATCCCTCTATCTATAAGGAGAATCCCTCATTGAAAAAAAAGGAAACAAACTGCCCGCAGTCCGGCATACTCCCTGACCGGATCGAACGGAAAAGGACCCCGGGGTCCACCGGGCAGACAGCTCCCGGGGTTTCAGCAACTCAATCCGGTATCCTGCCGTACCAAATCAATTCCGGGAAATTGCGCGTCCTTCTGATCACGAACCGCAGTGGGAAAAAATGGATCATCCCCAAGGGGAAGATTGAGCCGGGGATGAACGCCCTGTCGTCTGCTGAAAAGGAGGCGTACGAGGAAGCCGGCATCCGGGGCGGCACGCACTCCTTTCCAATCGGCAAATTCCGGCATGCCAAAGACGGGCTTCCCCTTGACATAGAGGTCTATGCCATGTCGGTCGAGGCTGTTCTGGACGACTGGCCGGAATCGGGATTCCGGATCCGGAGGTGGTGCAGCGTTGAGGAGGCAGCCGGTCTGACCGAAAACCGGGAACTGGCAAACCTGATCCGGCTGCTGCCTGAATGGCTTGAACTGAAAAACGAGAGGGATCCCGGCCTGCCTGCACAAAAGCCGCGCATGCGATGCCCCTGGTGCGGGACTGATCCGCTGTATAGGGCTTATCATGACCTGGAATGGGGCGTGCCCGTGCATGACGAAACCCGGCATTTTGAGTTTCTGCTTCTGGAAACCATGCAGGCCGGATTGAGCTGGCTGATCATTTTAAAGAAGAGGGAGCATTTCAGGAAGGCGTTCGACGGATTCGATTTCCGGAAGATCGCCGTGTATAAAGAAAAGAAGATTCAGAAACTGATGGAGAATCCCGGCATCATCCGGAACCGGAAAAAAATCGAGGCTGCTGTCAACAATGCCCGCTGTTTCATGGCTGTGCAAAAGGAGTTCGGCAGTTTTGACCGATACATCTGGAATTTCGTGAAGCATCGCCCGATACAAAACCATTGGAAAATCCTCAGGGAAATCCCGACCGGAACCGCCCTGTCGGACAGGATCAGCAGGGACATGAAGAAACGGGGATTCCGGTTCGTCGGATCCACGATCGTCTATTCGCATTTGCAGGCGATAGGACTGATCAACGACCATCTGACCGGCTGCTTCAGGCATGCGGAGATTAAAAAGGCTGCGGAGCGGTCCATGCGCCCTTCGGATTGACCGCGCCCGCTGCCCCCGGACCTCACCGCTGCAAACAGAGGGACCGGCCAGGATCCCGGGGCGCCACTCTCAACCTCATTCATGCAATCAGAGGAACCGGTCAGAATCCCGGTGCGCCGCTCTCAACCTCACCCTTGCAAACAGAAGAACCGGCCAGAATCCCGGGGCGCCGCACTCCAGCGAGGAATACGCTCGCTTACAGATTGAAGCTCCCCGCCGCAAGCGGCGGGGAATCTTCGATCTGTAAAGAAAAAGACATTTGGATTCGCTCGCTTACCCCGCGGCAAGCCGCGGGGAATGCGCTC
>JAFGEX010000306.1 GCA_016931355.1 bacterium | reverse complement strand
GAAAACGTTCTGGTCGTGGTCTCGGGCGGCAACGAGGGGCCGGGGCTTTCCAGCTCCGGAAATCCTTCCTGCGCCGAACGCATCCTGTCCGTCGCAGCCATGCTCCCCGAGGGCAGCGCGCGGGATTCATATGGATTCGCCAATGACGGAGACCGGGTCTTTCATTTCAACTCCCGCGGCGGGGAAGCGGACAAGCCGGACTGTGCAGCGCCGGGCGCAGCGTCCTCATCCGTACCCATGCACGCAAAGGGAGAGAATATGTGGGGCACGTCCATGGCCTGCCCCCAGGCAGCCGGAGCAGCGGCTGTTCTGATCAGCGCCTGCATTCAGCAGGACATCCCCTGGAACGGCGCCTTGATCAAGAGGGCCCTCAAACAGAGCGCCAGGCCCATACCGGGTTATACGCGGCTGGATCAGGGAACCGGGGTCATCAACATCCCCGCTGCTTTCGAAATACTCAAAATGTACGCGAGCCTTAGGGAAGCGGAGAAAGTCCTCGATTATGAAATCCGCACATTGAGCCCGAACGCCCTGGATCAGAAGGGCCCGGCCGTTTTTTGGAGGACGGGGACCTATTTCCCTGCGGATTACAAAAAGCAAACCGTCACGGTGAAGGCGATTTTTCCCAGGGATATCAAGGCGGATGACAAGGCCGTATTCTACCGGGCGTTTAATCTCAAAGCGGACCAGCCCTGGATCAAAACGGACAAATCCTCCACCTACATCCGCGGAGAAGGCGAGGCGAGAATCGGCATTTATTTCAAGCGCGATTTGATGAAACAGCCCGGCCTCTACACGGGCGTTGTATCCGCCTTTCCGAAGTCCGGGCCCGGCGTCCATGTGGCGGAATTCCAGATCCCCGTGACCGTGATCGTCCCCCATCTGCCTTCAGAAAGCAATTCGTACTCTTTCGCCGTGAACGGCAAGACGCTCAAGTCCGGGCAGAACCACCGGTATTTTGTGCAGGTCCCTCCAGGCGCATCGGCCATGCACATCGAGATCGCGGCATCCTCCGGCCGGTTCAGCGGAATTGAATGCTACGTATTCGATCCGGAAGGCGTAGAGAAAGGGCACCTTTCCGCCCTCGATCCGGAAAGCAGGGAGCCGAAACGGCTGACCATTGGAGGCAAAAGACTGAAGCCCGGCATATGGGAACTCATCCCGCTGGCTTTCCACAATGTCGCCAAACCCTCCACCTACGATCTTTCGGTCCGTTTCGACGGATTGGAGACTGTTCCGGATACCGTGACCGTCTGGACCTACGAGAGCGGGGAAAAACCCAGGGGCCGGATTACGGCGGTGAGCCGGTTCGGCTGTTTTTCGGGATCGGCTGAGGGGATCATCTCCGGGTACCGCAAAACGGAGAAGCAGGAATTCCTGGCGGATAAAAACCATGTGTCCTTCGGCGTGGATGAAGGAACCAGGCGTGTTGACTTTGAAATGAGCGTATCCCGGGAGACGTGGGGCCTGTTCACCGATCTGGCCGTCAATATCCTGGATGAAAATGACGTCATCCTGAAAGACGAGAGCATGACCAACCGCAGCCTGAACTTTTCCTTTTTTCCGAAGAAGCCGGGTAAATACACGCTCGAGATCTGGGCCGGGTTCGCATTGCCGGAGAACGACGGGGAACTCTGGGAGATGGATCTGACGATGACCCATCTCCTGAACGAAACGATACCGGTTTCAGTGGAATTCAGCGGCAAGGATGGATTCGAAATTTTTCCGGATGTACCGGCCGGGCTTGAGTTCAAACTGGAAAAGGCGCCGCGCGTGCCGCCGGCCGGATGCGGCATTTGGGGGGAGATCCGGTTCAGGGACGATGCGACCGGCCGGACCGCTGCAGTAACACCTTTGTACATCCGGTACTAAAAACTGCCACGCACTTTCAAGCGTGCACGGAAGTTAAAACAGGAATCACGCGGCGAGGTGTCAATGTGATGCGGCTTGAAGATCTGCTGGTGGTCATTCCGCACAGCGGCATCGTGATCCCCGCGGAAATCCCCCTGGACAGTCTTTCGGCGCGTTTCCCTGAATTGATCCGGAACGTGGACTGGTACACGGACTGGCTGTATGATTTCAGGGATATACTGGGAAACAGGCATGTCGTGTTCCCTTACTGCAGCCTCATTCTTGAAGCCAACCGGCATCCGGACAGGATCGAGGACAGCGTCCCCTTGAAGGATGTTTTCGGCGAACCGGTGTACCGGGAAAACCGGGAACCGGGCCATGAGCTGCGGGAGGAGATGTCCCGAAAATATCTTGCTTCGTTTCACCAATCCGTCGGAAATGACATCGCCTCCGGGATGACATTCATGCTGGAGGGCCATTCCACGGTGTCCGCCCGGGGCGTATCGGACAAACAGATCGACCTGATGAATTTCCAAGATTCACCGCTGGACGAAAAGCCGCGGCGATTCTGCCCTGATGGTTACCTGGAGGCCTATGCGGTGGAACTCCGGAAAAGACTCCCCGAAGCCCGGGTGACGGTGAACGCGTCGCAATATTTCAAGGTGTACGGCCACGTCTGTTCCGAACACTCCGTCAATGCCGCAGGCCGGGTCGGCCGCCGGGTTCCGGCCATCCTTCAGGAAACCAACGATCATTTGTATATGAATCCCGATCGAACCCCCAACGTGGAGGCCCTCAACAGGCTGCGACGCGCGTTCGCGGAATCGGTTTACGCGGCTGTCTGCAGGGTCCGGGAGGATCATCCGTCATGGGCGCATTGATCGATCTGCACATCGGCAGGCAGACATTCGATTACGACTGCGGGGCCAAGGCCCTGCAAACCGTGATGGCGTATTACGGCATTGATACGCGGGAGGGCGAACTCATCAAGGACCTGGGAACGGGCAAGGACGGTACCCGCGTGGACCGGATGATACAGGTGGCGAAGAAATACGGATTCCAGGTGGAAGCGCGGCAGCCCTGGACCATCGGCGAGGTCAAACGGAGCGTGGATGCGGGATATCCTGTCATTGTTCTGTTGCAGGCCTGGGCGGAACGGTTTCTGACTTTGAAGGAGTGGCGGGTCAATTACGATGACGGGCATTATGCCATTGTGATCGGCCATGGCAAGGGCGTCCTTCTTTTTGAAGATCCCTCGTCTTTCCGAAGGACCTGGCTCCGGGAATACGAGTTCCTGGCGCGATGGCATGACCGCGATGCGATCCGGAAACTGGATTACGAACAGTTCGGCATGGTTTTACAGGGAAAGAAACCCGCCGAAAGGACTGCGGAGCATATGGATTGAATCTGTCAGCGGGCGCATTCCTTTTAGGCTTGCCCCAGGATCAGCGAGCGGACACAAATGTCTTTTCCTCGCAGATCGAAAATTCCCCGGCAGCGAGCTGCCGGCAGCTTCAATCGCAGCTTCTTGCCTGAAGATGCGCCGCATGGACCCGGCCCGTATGTATCAAAGGAAGAGGAAGATGACAAGAAAAAGAATTATGGCCCCGTTTATTTTATCGTTGCTGTGCGCCGCCCTGGACCTGCATTCCGGGCCGAAACAGCTGAAGGACATTATCGCGGAACTACCGTTTCCCATGCCTGCACTGGAGGAGCCGCGGTTTCCTGAAAACACCGTGAACATCACGGAATTCGGGGCTGTTGCGGACGGCCGCACCCTGAACACACAGGCGATTGCGGAAGCGATTTCATCCTGTGTCAAATCCGGCGGCGGCACGATCGTCATCCCCACGGGGACCTGGCTGACCGGGCCGATCAGGCTGGAGAGCAACATCAACCTGCGCGTGGAGAGGGGGGCGCTCGTCCAGTTCAGCGGGCGCATTTCGGATTTCCCTTTGATTGCCGGATTCAACGGCAAATCGAAGCGATGGATCATCACGCCGCCGCTTTACGCGTACAAGGCGGAAAACATCGCGGTCACGGGCGGAGGCATTTTCGACGGCGCCGGGGAAAACTGGCGTTATGTGAAGAAGATCGACATGACGGAAAAGCAGTGGAAGGCTCTCGTCGCATCGGGTGGCGTTGTCACCGGGGACGGGGAGCAATGGTGGCCGTCCCGGGAGGCGCTGGACGGGATGGACATCCTCGAACAGGCCCGGATTGCCAAAGGGACGCCTTCGAAGGAGGATTTTGAAAAAACAAAGGAATACCTCCGGCCGCACCTGGTTCATCTGGAACAATGCCGGGGCGTTCTGCTGGACGGCCCGTCCTTCATTAACTCGCCCAAGTTCCATATCGTCCCCTCCCATTGCGAAAATGTCATCATCCGAAACGTCAGCGTGTTCTCCCCGGAATACGGGCAGAACACGGACGGGATCGATCCGAGGTCCTGCCGCAACGTGGTGATATACAATTGCACGGTGGATGTGGGGGACGACGGCATCTGCCTCAAGCCCGCGGACCTGGCGGACGGTCAGGAGCCGGGGCCTTCGTGCAAAAACATCGTTGTGGCGGACTGTCATGTGTTCAAGGCGCACGGCGGATTCGTCATAGGCAGCGAGAGCTACGGGGGGGTTCAGAATGTCCTGGTCCGCAACTGCATTTTTAACGGTACGGACGTGGGCCTCCGTTTCAAGTCCGCGCGCAGCAGGGGCGGGCTTGTAGAAAACGTTTATTTCGACGGCATACAGATGCGCGGGATCAAAACCGACGCCATCCTTTTCGATATGTACTATTCCGGCGGCGCCCCCGAGGCCGAAGCGGTGAAGGACCTGACGGTCAGGCAGGCGGAGGCTGTGACGGACCTGACCCCGCGGTTCAGGGACTTCCACGCCAGGAACATCGTATGCGACGGCGCAGATCGGGCCGTGGTCATTAACGGCCTGCCGGAGATGAAAATACGGAACATGGTCCTTGAGAATGTATCCGTCTTTTCCGGGCGCGGCGTATTCATCGCGGACGCGGACAGCGTGGAACTCAGGGATTGCACATTCCTTCCCCAATCACGGCCTGTGTTCCACGTCATTCAGAGCACGAACGTCACTGTGCGCGGCGGATTTTTTCAGCCGGAATCCGGTCTGTTTCTCAGGGTCACAGGAGAGGCTTCCGGCAACATCCGCCTGACCGGCATCGATCTTGATCAGCTTCAAAAGCCTGTCGAATTCGATGCAGGGGCGAAGGCCGGCGCTGTGCTTCTGGAATGAACGGCTTTTCGACTTGAATCGGACAGCGAGCGCATTCCCCGCGGGTTGCCGAGGGGTAAGCGAGACATCCCTGCGACGCACCTTCAAGTCGCGTTGCAGTTCAGGACACCCCGGCCGCTTTTTACCGCATCATGAACGGGGGACGGAAAGCCCCTTGAAGGGCCGGGACATCACAGCCCCGGGCCTGTGTTGCCACCCGGATTGTGGAGTCAGGGGCGATCAAGATTCCGTTATCCAGAATCCGGGGCGATCAACGGAACGAGGTGGATGATGAAACCCCGGCTGGTCATAAGAACTCAACATCATTCTGATCATCAAACAGGAGGCGGTTCAATGAATCCGATCTTTCATGTCTGCGCCATGCTCGGTTCGGCTGTTGTACTCATAAGTGCGGCAGGAGCCCGGGCTTCTGCCCCGAAGAAAACCGCACCCTCTCAGATCCGCACCCTCTCGATCGATGTATCAAAAATCAGGGGGCCCCGGTCGGACGCCTTCAAAAAATGTATCGGCGCAGGCAGGGCCAATGAGGGGCTGCGGGCGGACTGGCAGGCCCAGCTCGTCGAGACGAAGAAGGAGATCGATTTCGAGTACATCCGTTTCCACGGCCTGCTGCATGACGACATGGGCGTGGTCCTGGACGGCGGAAAAGGGAATCCCGTTTTCAATTTCCAGTACATCGACGTGCTCTTCGACTTCCTGCTCTCCATCGGAATGAGGCCGTTCGTGGAACTGTCGTTCATGCCGTCCATGCTGGCGGACTGGGACCATCCGGGCATGAACACCATTTTCTGGTGGAAGGGCGTCATCAAACCACCCAAATCCTATGAACAATGGGGGGACCTGGTCCGTGCGCTGGTGGAGCATGTGACGGACCGGTATGGCCGTGAAGAAGTGAAGCGCTGGTACTTCGAGGTCTGGAACGAGCCGAATCTTCCTTTCTTCTGGGCAGGTTCCATGGAGGAGTATTTCGAGCTTTACCGCGTATCGGCAGAAGCGGTCCGGTCCGTATGCTCCGGATACAAGGTGGGAGGCCCGGCCACGGCGGGTAATGGCTGGATTCAGGAAACCATCGACTACTGCACGCAGAACAACGTGCCCATAGACTTCATTTCCACGCATGATTACGGCGTGCTCGAAGGGTATCTGGACGACACGGGGAGCCGGGGGACGGTGCTGAATCCGGACGAGAACGCGGTCAAGGGGAACATGATCCGTTCCGCAGAGACCATCAAGGCATCGGTCCTGCCGGGCCTGGAGCTGCATTACACGGAATGGAGCGCTTCCTACACGCCCACGGACTTCATACACGATACCTATCAGGAGGCCGCCTACATCCTCGACAAGGTCAAGGGCGCGGAAAATCATGTGACATCCCTGTCGTACTGGGTTTTCACGGATATTTTCGAGGAGGCGGGGCCGCGGATCGCCCCGTTCCACGGTGGTTTCGGATTGATGAACCTGCAGGGATTGAAGAAGCCGGCCTATCATGCGTACCGGTTCATGAACCGTCTGGGACACGTGGAACTTGAGAACAGCGATCCGGAGTCCTGGGCCTGCACCGACGATTGCGGAAATGTTCAGGTCCTGTTCTGGGATTTCACGATCACCCCCAATCCCGATTCGCTGAACAATCAATTATTCTATAGGCGCGAACTCCCGGCCCGTCCGGCAAAGCCATGCCTGATCCGGATACAAGGTCTTGCTCCGGGACATTACGGGCTTGCCGTCACCCGCACCGGGTACCGCAGCAACGATGTCTATACCGCATATCTGGACATGGGTTCTCCGGCCCATCTCAGCAGGCGGCAGATGGAAACCTTGCGCGGCATCAGCGCGGGGAATCCGGAAATACAGGAAGTGATACGCGTGGATAAGGGAGGGACATACGAGCGCCGGTTTTCGATGTCAGAAAACGATGTGATTTTGTTGGAGCTGAAGAGGCTGTAATGCCGGGGATCAAGTGTACCGTCTCGCGGAGGACTTGGTTGTCGTGATCATCCGTCTGTGCATCGACCTTTGTTGAATCTGACAGCGAGCGCATTCACCTTAGGCTTGCTGATGGGTGAGCGAGCCAATCTAAAAGTTTTTTGCGGATCGAAGATTCCCCGGCAGCTCTCTGCCATAAACCTTCAATTCTTGATCAGACAAGTCGAAGTGAAGGGATTTTTTCAAGGGATGCGACACTTTCAAACGCGCGGGACGGATGAAATCCGGGGGATGTGATCATGAAAAGACCTCATTTATCGAATTCCGGTCGCATTGTTTTTGGGCTCTGGCTCTTTTTACACGCGGAAAGGCTGCAGTCCCAGATGCTTGCATTCCCGGGAGCCGGAGGAGCAGGCTGCCATACACTGGGCGGCAGGGGCGGCGTTGTTTACGAGGTGACGAATCTGGAGGACGGCGGGCCGGGCAGCCTGAGGGACGCTGTCGAGGCAGCCGGGCCGAGGACGGTTGTCTTCCGCGTTTCAGGGACCATCCGGCTTCTCTCGGATTTGAATATCCGGAATGATTTCATCACCATCGCGGGCCAGACCGCGCCCGGAGACGGCATCTGTATCAGGGACCGTCAGGTGGTGATCCGGGCAGACCATGTCATCATCCGGTACCTGAGATTCCGGCTGGGGGACGAAAGCGGAGTCGATACGGACGCCATCTGGGGAAGGGAGAGGAGGCATTTCATCATTGACCACTGTTCCGCAAGCTGGAGCGTGGACGAGGCCATGTCCTTCTACGGGAACGACAGCACGACCGTCCAATGGTGCATCCTTTCCGAGAGCCTTTACCTGTCCAACCATCCCAAGGGCGCGCACGGATACGGGGGCATATGGGGCGGACGCGATGCGAGCTTCCACCACAACCTGATCGCCCATCATTCGAGCCGGACACCCCGTTTTGCAGGGGGGGAGACGGCGCCCTGCGAGAACGTGGACTTCAGGAACAACGTCATCTACAATTGGGGATTCAACAGCGCCTATGGCGGCGAGGGCGGCCGGATCAACATGGTGGCCAATTATTTCAAGCCCGGGCCCGCTTCGAAAAGCGGCATCCGGAGCCGCATCGTGCAGATCTCGGACGCGAACGGGAAATGGCATATCGAGGACAACGTCATGGAAGGTTCGCCGAGCGTGACGGCTGACAACTGGAAGGGCGGCGTGCAGGGCGCCTACGCTTCCGAGGCTGTTTCCAGGGCCTACACGCCCTTTCCCTGTGTCCCGATCGCAGCCGAGAGCGCCGAAGAGGCCTATGAACGGGTCCTTGGGAATGCGGGCGCCAATTTCCCTTCCCGGGATACGGTGGATAAACGCATCGTGTGGGATGTGCGGAGCGGCACTGCGACCTTTGAGGGAGAGGGATACGAAAACATCCAGGGGTTTTCGGACACCAGCATTGTCCGGGGCATCATCGATTCCCAGGCGGATGTGGGCGGATGGCCGGAACTCACCGGCCTGCCGGCGCCTGAGGATTTCGACCATGACGGCATGCCGGATGAATGGGAACTGGCGAACGGCCTCAATCCCGGCGACGATTCGGACAGGAATCTGGTGCACGAGGATGGATACACCATGCTGGAGAATTATCTCAACGGCCTGGTTTCGCCTCAAGATTCCGGAGTCGAATGGAAAGTACCCGCTCCAGGGCGGTTTCTGCTACATCCCAATTCCCCCAATCCTTTCAATCAGACGACAATGCTCGCCTTCTCTCTTCCCCGATCCGGATTCTTGGAGGCTGTCGTCTATGATTTCTGCGGCTGCCCGCGAAGGATTCTTGTCCGGGCCGTGATGCCGGCCGGTCTTTGTTCTGTCCATTGGGACGGGAATGACGAGACGGGGATGGCGCTGCCTTCAGGCTTGTATCTCTGCGTTTCCCGCTTCGACGGAACAGCAAAAACAGTCAAGATGCTTCTGGTCAAATAGGACCGGAGACAGAAAAGGGTTGAAACGATGGGTGAAAGCGGAATCCCCGGTATTGATCATCCGGAGCCGCTGCCGCCCGCCGGCGCGCGGAAGGATCCAGGGGATGAATGCCTTGATCGGGACTGCATCCGGAACGGCAAGCCATGGCGCCCGCCATTCATAAATTGGAAAGGATGATATGTTCAGAATACGGCGGATTTACGACGTCAGCAGTCCTGCCAATCAAAAGGCCGTCGTCCGGGCGCAGCAGATACTGCGCGAGCAGTTTTCCCTGCTTCGTTCAAGCGACATCGATAAGCTTCCGGATATGCTGATGAATCCGCTCAAATACCGGTTTAGATCCATTTTGTTCATCGCGGACGACATGAAGGGAAACATCAACGGCTTTGCCATGCTTTTGCACGCCCCGGACCTCGATTTCTGTTATCTGGATTTCATTTCGACGTCGAAACTGCTATCCGGCCGGGGGATCGGAGGCGCGCTGTACGAGCGTGTCCGGATGGAGGCGGCCACACTCCGGGTCAGCGGCCTGTTTTTCGAGTGCCTCCCCGACGATGAAAAGTTGTGCCGGGATCCTCTGATATTGAAGCAGAACAGGGCCCGCCTCCGGTTTTATGAAAAGTACGGCGCCTGCCCGGTCATCAACACCCTGTACGAGACGCCCGTCCGGGAAGGCACGGACAATCCGCCGTATCTGATGCTCGACACGCTCGACTCGAAGAAACCGGTGGGCAAGGAAGAGCTGCGCCGGATCGTCAGGGCCATCCTGGAACGGAAGTACCCCGATGTGTGCAATCAGGAATATATCGCGATGGTCACCCAGTCCATTCAAGACGATCCGGTGAGGCTGCGTCCGTTGAAATATATTGTCGAGACTCAGATTGAACCCGTGCATGTTTACATCCCGCCGGACCGGCGCATCAGCCTGGTGTACAGCGACCGGCACACCATCCACAACGTCCCGGACCGCGGATACGTGGAATCACCGGTCCGGGTCGAGACGATTCTCGCCTCACTCGGAAAGACCGATTATTTCCACCCCATTCCTTCCCGGCGTTTCGCGGAACACCACATCACCGCTGTTCATGGCCGCGGTTTCTTCGATTATCTTCAGAAGGTCTGTCTGTCCCTTCCGGAAGACGAATCGGTTTATCCCTACGTGTTTCCCATTCGGAATAGCACCCGCCCGCCGAAGGACTTGCCGATGCGCGCGGGATACTATTGCATCGACACCTTCACGCCGCTGAACCGGAACGCGTTTCTGGCCGCGCGCAACGCGGTCGACTGCGCGCTGACAGCGGCACAGGCCCTTCTCGAAGGATCCTTCCTTTCCTACGCCCTGATCCGGCCGCCGGGGCATCACGCGGAGCGGAATGTATTCGGTGGGTTCTGCTACCTCAATTCGACGGCAATCGCCGCCCATTACCTGAGCCGGTACGGCAACGTCGCGATCCTGGACATCGATTACCATCATGGTAACGGGCAGCAGACCCTCTTCTACGAGCGGGATGACGTGCTGACGATCTCCATCCATGGCCATCCGAGCTTCGCGTATCCTTTCTTCTGCGGATTCAGCGGGGAGAGCGGCGCGGGCAGGGGGATGAATCACAATATCAACATTCCCCTGCCGGAACAGATCACAGCGGAGAGATACCTCGATGCGTTGTTGCAGGCCGTCAACAAAATCAAAAAATACAATCCCACATTTTTCGTGGTCGCGCTGGGCTTCGACACGGCCCGCGGCGATCCGACGGGAACCTGGCCGCTGATCTCCTCCGACTTTCTGAAGATCGGACGGCTGATCGGCGACCTGCCCTGTTCAACGCTTTTTGTTCAGGAAGGGGGCTACAAGACAAGGACCATCGGAAAAAACGTGCAGGCTTTTTTCGAGGGCGTGTGGAAGGGGTCGTTTGAATGAGGGAAACGATGCCCGGCCCCGGGATGAATCGTCTGGTTTCGCCCGCATGCTCCGCGGCATGACGTGGGACATGTGCTCGCTGTGAGATTCAGAGTGTCAAGTTTCACAGCGTCCAATAGGATCTGAATCAAAGGAGGATTTGAATGGCCAAGTCCATTATTTTTTGGGGGCAGATACTGATCGCCCTCCATTCATTCGCCCAAACCGAATGCATGCAATGGGGCGTTTTTGAATGGAGCATGAACGCCTCCGTGTCCGGGAATCCGTTCACATCCGTCGATCTTTCAGCGCAATTCGCGCATAACGGCCGCACCGTCACAGTCAACGGATTTTACGACGGAGAGAGCGGATTCAAAATCCGGTTCATGCCGGATGCGGCCGGGGGATGGACCTTCACCACGAAAAGCAATGCCCGGGAATTGAACGGCAAGACCGGCCGGTTCACCTGCACCCCTGCCGGGGGGGACAATCACGGCCCCGTGAGGGTCCGGAACACCTTCGATTTCGGCTATGCGGATGGGACGCCTTTTTATCCTGTCGGCACGACCTGTTATGCCTGGGTGTGGCAGGGCGACGAAAGGGTGAACCAGACCCTCGAAACCCTCGAGGAATCCCCTTTCAACAAGATACGGATGTGCGTATTTCCCAAGCAGTACGACGTTTACATACAGAACGAGCCTTTCTGCTATCCTTTCGAGGGTTCGAAGGAAGACGGCTGGGATTTCACGCGGTTTAATCCCGTCTATTTCAGGTATTTTGAGGATAAGATCGCCCGTCTTGCGGATCTGGGCATAGAAGCGGACGTCATCCTCTTTCATCCCTATGATTGGGGGAAATGGGGTTTCGATTCCATGCCCGCTGAGGTGAACGAGAGATATCTGCGATACCTGGTCGCCCGCATCGCAGCATACCGCAATGTCTGGTGGAGCATGGCCAATGAATGGGATTGTGTCGGCAGCAAGACCGTCAAGGACTGGGACCGGTTGTTCAGAATCCTTGCGAAAAAGGATCCCTACGGTCATCCCTGTTCCATGCACAACGGCATGAAATGGTATGATCACTCGAAACCGTACATCACCCATCTGAGCGTGCAGACAACAGACTTCTTCCACATCCAGGACTGGAGAAAGGCATTTCAGAAACCGGTGCTGATCGACGAATGCGTGTACGAAGGGGACATCCCCACAGACTGGGGCAACCTGAGCGCGGAGGAGATGACCGGCCGGTTCTGGCAGGTGACCTGTCGCGGCGGATACTGCACGCACGGGGAGACATACCTGCATCCGGAAAACGTGCTCTGGTGGTCCAAGGGCGGAGTCCTGCACGGACAAAGTCCGGACCGCATCGGTTTTCTGAGGCTCATCATGGAAAAGCGCCCGGAAGAGGGGGTTTACCCGTTTCATAATCTCTGGAACAAGGAGATGATCCTGATCAAGGACAAGGAGTACTATTTGTACTATTATGGATATACGCAGCAGAAGGCCGCCCGGCTCCGCCTGCCTGAGGATGTAAAATTCAAAGTCGAGGTCATCGACACCTGGAACATGACCCTCACACCCGTGGAAGGTCTTTTTTCAGGCAATGCGGAGATCCGGCTGCCGGGTACGCCCTGGATGGCGGTGAGGGCCGTGGCTGCGGACGGATGACGCTGTGAAATCCGGAATTTCAGGGCAGCAGAGATGAAGCCGCGAAATCCGGACTTTTTGGCTAGCAGAAAGGAGGATGGCATCATGCAGGCACGCGGTCCGCTGATGATTGAGCACCGGCTGATTGAACGGATGCTCGCGGTCGTTGAATCTGTGCTTTCCGGAATTGAACAAACACGTCGGGTGGATCCGTTGTTCATCGATGCGGCAGTCGATTTCATCCGGATCTACGCGGACAGGACGCATCACGGCAAGGAGGAGGACATCCTTTTCCGGGAGATGGAGAAAAAAACATTGTCCGCAGAAGACAGGAAGATCATGAATGAGCTGGTCGAAGAACATGTGTTCGGCCGAAAGACGACAGCCGCCCTGGTCGATGCCAACACGCGCTACCGGAACGGCGACCAGGCCGCCCTTGCTGAAATTGCCGTCCATTTGAAAACACTCGCCGGGTTTTATCCCAAACATATTGAAAAAGAGGACAAACGGTTCTTCCCGTCGTCCAGGACTTATTTTACGGAGGAAGAAGACCAGTCCATGCTGGCGGAATTCCGGGAGTTCGACCGGAAAATGATTCACGAGAAGTACAGATCCGTGGTGGCGGGATTTGAAAAACGGAGATGACCGGCCGCGTTCGTCATGCCGGCGAACAGCCCGGATAAGCCGTTCACGCAGGAAAGGGGAAGCCCATGTCGATCCGAATCGTCCGGCTCGGCGATCCGAGGATCACGGGAGAGGGGCTGCGCCTGGGAACGGTCAGGCGGCCCCCGCGCGGCGTGCCGAAAACCGAATACGCGTCGCGCGACTTCTATGACGTCTGGGTGCCGGAGCTGGCACCGTCCGAGGAGCTTGTCAAGGCCGGGCTGCACAGCAGGACCGAGGCGGATTGGAAGCGTTTCGTCAGGCGCTACAGATCCGAGATGAACCGCCCGCCCGCGTCCCGGCTCATCGATCTCCTCGCAGCCCTGTCCCGGCAAACCTCCTTTTCCATGGGATGCTACTGCGCGGACGAGTCCAGATGCCACCGCTCGATCCTGAAGGCGCTGCTCAAGGAGCGAGGGGCGCGGGTGGAATGACTTTCTCATCGCGGCCGCCTTTCAACCTTTCGCCGGCTGAGGCCGCAATTTTAGCGCGGCAGCATGGATAACGACAAACTGCTGCCAATGAACTACCCCGCCGCAAGCAGCGGGGTATCAAAGGAAAACCTAAAACAAAATGCGCCCCAAGGTGCGGGGAATTTCACCCGTAGAGATTCAATGGAGACCAGAGTCATGACCATGCGTCCCTTTTTCGTCTCAGGCCTCATCACATTCCTGAAAAGCCCGCGGATACTGCTGCTCGCCGGCCTTTGCGTTTCCGCTTTTTATGCGGGTGATTGCCGGACCCGGGATCAACTGCCGCATTCCGTGGACCTGAGCAATACTCCCTTTTTCCCTCCGGTCATGGACCAGGGGGAAATCGGCTCCTGCGACTGGTTCGCGGTTGTTTATTATCAAATGACTTTCCTGTATAATCGGCAATATCAGCGCCCGGTCGCCCCGGAGAATACCTTTTCACCCCAGTTCGGATACAACATCCTGAATAATGCGGGTAGTTTTCCCTACAACATCCGCGTGGACGACGTGTACAAATTCGTAGAGAGGCACGGCTGCGCCGTGCTGACCGAATCCCCGTACGACCGGAATTACCTCCCCTGGTGCACGGACGCGGCTGTATGGCGGAATGCGCTTCAGTACCGCACGGCCGGTTACAGTTTCTTCACCTTCCGGGATGAGTCGCCCGGCGCTGATGATTCATTCGGCAGCGAGGAGGCCTTTCTTCATGAGATGAAAAGCCTGTTGAGCGCAGGCGAGGTCCTGGTCATCCAGTCCGAGACATTCGCAGGGTTCTTTTCCAGGATTGCGGATGATCCGGCGACAGGCGAGGACGACCCTTTTATCGGCGAAAGCATTCTGATCAAAGGGAAGAACGGCCCGGAGCATACGGTCGCAGTTGTGGGTTATAACGACCACGTCTGGGCGGACCTGAACAGGGACGGGGTCGCTCAGGCGGCAGAGAAAGGCGCGCTGAAAATCGCGGACAGTATCGGGCCGGACGCACCGGATCACAACAGGGGATTTCTCTGGATGGCCTATTCCGCGGCAGGGCCGTCGATCTTTCAGCACAGGGTCAACCGGATGATCATCCGGGACCGCTATGTGCCGCGTATTCTCGCGAAGCTCACCCTGAACGCACAGGAGAGGGACAAGATCCGGTTTCAGTTCGGCCGGTCTCCCAAGGCGGAGCCTCCTCTCCCAGCCGGGCTAAAATCCGTTTTTGATCCGTACGGGCTCGGCTATGAACCCTGCACGGCCGGAGTGTCGCTGATCGCGGGCGGTGATCTTTCGTTCGGCGGCGGGAAGGAACCCGGCGACGGGAGTTTCACGTTTGATTTGACCGATCTGGATGCGGACGGTTCGGGGGATTACTGGTACTTCAGAATCACGAACAGCGGGGAGAAGCCCGTCATCATCAGGGAGTTCGAGATTCTGGATACGGAAGAGGGTTTTATCATTGCGGATCAGGGACTGCCTTTTACACTGGTTCAACAGGAGGTGTACCGTTCTCTGAAGTTGAGGGAATGAAGCATGCGGACGTTCGTTCAAAAAATCAGTATCCGGTCCGGTATTGCGATCGTATTCGTCACGGCGCTGTCCGTTTTTGCCGACAGGCAATCAGACTCCACAGATGCGAAACCGTCCGTTATCAAAAAGCCGTTACAGCTTGAGTTTCCTTTGCTGGATATCCCGTTCAATACAGCTCACGGCTTCCCATTTCCCAGCATGCAGCAATCCATTGCCGTGACGGCAGGCGTGACACAGGGTGTGCATCAAGCGCTGAAATCATTGTGGAATCCGGATTTCCCCGACAGGAGTCTGAAAGGTCTGATGTCCAACCGGAGGCTGGGAGGGCTGTGCTCGTCGATTTTGATTTTCGACGCGTTGTCGCCCTTCCGCGGATGGACGCATGAGGAGGGTCACAGGGCTGTCTTGACGCGCCGCGGGATTTCCAGCCTGGATGAAATTTACCGGAACCCCTTTGCGGAAATGGTGAGTGTCAGCCATGTGCGGGACGGCGACCTGGCGATGCTCAAGGACAGGCATCCGGCGGACATGGTGCGGCTGGCGGAGGCGGGCGGAGAAGTTCAGATCGAGCTTGTGCAGCGCATTCGCAAGGAAAACTTCTTCGGCGGAAGATCCTCCTGGCTCGACCTGCCGGACTGGTGGATCAACATCGGGACGCTGGCTTATTATGTGATGCTCTGCGGGAGCGACGAGGCAAACCGGATCATCGAAGAGGAGACGCTGAAGGAGGATGCCGATGAACTGAAGCGGGACATCGTGGGAGGGGATTACCTCTCATGGGTGTACGACCTGTTCAGGCCGGACGAGCCCTACCTGTCGGGCGTCCGCGGCAGGCCCCACCCTTCGGGAGCCGGCGTGGACCGTTACATTCAGCCGTCCGAGCTGCGCGGAGAGGAGCTGCGCTATCTCAGGCTGCAGGGCGGGCTGATCCTCCTCAATTTTCTGTCCCCGCAGATGTTCGGTCTCGACCGTTTCCGCGGATCCAATCCGTTTACGCATGAACCGTGCTGGTGGAACATCGCCCTGGTGCATCATCCCGCCTCGTTCGGAACCGCCACCCGGCTTCATGTCTTCTATCAGCAGGGCGATGTGAATCTGGTGTTGACCTGGGACTCCTATATTTCCAGGTACAGGTACTGGCCGGGCCTTTCGGCCGAGTTGCTGCGGTATCCTCTGCAGATCAGCGGAAAGATCATCCCGGTGTCCGCATCAGCGTCGTTCTGGCTTCAGCCTCAGGCGCAGAGATTCGATTCCCGAAAAGCTCAGGCAGGGTGCGGCTTGTTGTTCAGAGCCGCTTTGCCGTTCAGCCGGGTTCTGTCAGGATATCTGGAATGCGACGCCAAGACTGCGGGCTGGATGCCGGGCAATGTGTACCTGGAGCCCGCTTTCCAGGCCCGGACCGGCGTGATGTTTTCGATTTTATAATCGGGGATCATTGTTTTCCGGCGGCCCGGAATTTTTCATCCGTTTCCTGAGCCCGCAGGCCGGATTTCCCTCCAGCCTGCCAGTTTGTTGACGAATTTCCACAGAATTATAATAGATGTATAATAAATCATAACATTTTCTGCTTTGTTCATACCCGGCCATCTTTTTCATATCCATCTCTAATCCCCTGATAAAGAACAAAATAGGTGCATGAGATCCGTCCGCGTATCATTCCGGCACGAGTATTGAATGCCGAAACGGGCAGCGGATCATGATTCGGACAATCACTCATCGAAATTTCAAAAAGGAGGTTACCCATGCAGAACATCATTGCCCGTGCGATTGCGGCGGTGATTGTACTTGTGCCGCTTCTGGCTTCCGCACAGTCTTTTGTTTTCAGCATCAAGCCGAATCAATCGCTGCAAACCGCTCATGCCGGCCTTCAGATCGGTTCCGTGCAGCCGTATATCGGGCTGGACCATCTGGCCCTTTCAGTGGAAAGTTCATCCTCCGCTTCCGTCTATTTTTTCGATCCCGCGACCCGCGTTCAGGAAAAAATGTACGACAGCAGGAGCAGCACAGAAATATCCGCGGGTTTGCTCATCCCGCACATCGGCGTCAAGGTCGATTTCAGGAAATCCAGGCTGATTCCATACGGATTCGTGGAACTGTTCAAATCATTTTCGTCGTTCGATCTGAAATCGAAGGAGACAGAAAATGATTATGGGATCTTCGGCGAATACATGGATCCGGCCGACGAATCGGATACGGACGAGGATCTGAATGAATTCATCAAGGACATCCTGGGATTCTGGGGCGTCAATTTCGGATTCGGCGTCGAATATCCTCTGTCGGATCATTTCAGCATCGGCGGAGAGTACGGCCTGAGATGGATGAATGCCTTGGCAAAATACGACGATTCGGAGGAGTATGAGGATTCGTATTTCAGCGTTGCGAAGATGAGATACGAATTGGAGAGTGAATTAAAGGGTAAATTCCGCCTGTCGTATGCTGCGGTCAGTCTGAATTTCAAGTTTTAACGGATCCTCATCAGGCGGCTTCAAATAGGCTCCCTGCTCCTTTCAGGGCCGGGAGCCTTGCCTGCCCCTGCGGCGATCCCAGGACAGGCATTCCGGCTGTTTCCCCGGCCTGTATTGAATCTGACAGCGGGCACATTCCCCGGGTCAAAGCCGGGGCAGGCCCTGCGGCAGGATGCGGTGGATGCGCCCGCTGCCGGATTCCACGCTGCCAAGAATCCATTACCCTCAAAAGGAAAAATTTCTTATCTTGGAAATGCAGGAGGATGCGTGAACGCCTGTCCGGACCGTGTGCGGAACAACAGCCGGTATTGACGCCTGTCTTTTTTGATTCCATCTCCCCGGCGGCCCGCTGCGGGCAGGCTTCAATCTGCAGGGATGATGACATGCATACACGCTCCCATGCTCCGCGGCAACATGCGGCGTAATCGGGCGCTGACAGATTCAGGGGAAGGGTATTGCGGGCATCGATTCACAACAGTCCCTTAATCAGGCGAATGATTCTCCTGCCTCTTGCAGTAATCGCACTGTCATTTCATGAAAACGCTCTTTTTGCGCAGACCCCCGGAATCGCCATCAACGAATTTCTCGCAGCCAACCGGTCCGTCAACCGGGATCCGGATTTTTTGCGTTTCTCGGACTGGGTGGAACTGGCCAACCACACGGGCGCAGACGCTGATCTCGGTGGATATTTTTTGACGGATAATGCGGATCATCCGTCGAAGTGGCGGTTCCCGCCGAATACGGTCATCCGGGCAGGAGACAATCTCCTGATCTGGCTGGATGATGAAGATGCAGGCTTGCATGCCAACTTCAAGCTGGACCGCAGCGCCGAGGAAATCAGGCTTTCAGATACAGATACGGTGTGTATCGATTCCATCCGGTTCGGAGCGCAGGCGGATGACATCTCATACGGCCGTCATCCGGACAATCCTGATTCATGGGCATTTTTCTCGCCGCCGACTCCGGGCGATCCCAATGACGCCTCAGGCATTGTGGAAATGACGCCGGAGCCTGTTTTTTCGATCCCGGGAGGTTTTTACAGGGGCGGGCAAAGCGTCGCTTTTCTCAATGACGGCGAAGTCGAGATTTTTTTCTCTCTGGAGGGTACAACTCCGGACGACGCTTCGATCCCGTACGACGGTCCTGTGATCATCGAAAAGACAACCCCGGTCCGCGCAGTGGCGTATCAGGAGGGGAGGCCGCCCAGCGCGGTCGTCACCCAAACCTATTTCATCGATATACCGGTCAACCTGCCCGTCATTTCCCTTGCCACGGATCCGGAAAATTTCTTTGACGACGAGACCGGCATCTATGTGACCGGTACAAACGGAAAGGGCGGATACTGCGCAGGCGTGATCAGCAACGTGAACCAGGACTGGGAACGGCCCGTCAACATCGAACTTTTTGGGACGGACGGCGGCCGGCTCCTGAACCAGCAGGCGGGCGTCCAGATCTTCGGCGGATGTTCACGCCACCGCTACCCGCAGAAATCGCTGTCATTGTTCGCACGCAGCGGCTACGGCAAGGGCTCCTTCAAGGTCCGGCTTTTCGAGGAAAAAACCATTGATGAATTTGAATCCTTCATTTTGCGGAGCTCGGCGGACGATCAGGTGTATACGATGTTTCGCGATGCGGCTGCGCAGCAGGTCCTGGCAAAGACCATGGACGCCGACTATCAGGCCTATCAGCCGGTCGTGGTTTATCTGAACGGCGAATACTGGGGCATTCACAACATCCGTGAAAAGGTAAACGAACATTTTGTGGCGGGAAATTTCGGTGTGGATCCGGATGACGTGGACCTGCTGGAGAGGGACGGCAGCGACTGGAACACGGCCCACGGCGACAATGAGGACTATCTGACCCTGATGGACTTCGTCACCTCGGAAAACATGGCGGATCAGGACAACTACGAAATCGTCAAGACCATGATGGATGCGGATCAATACATCGAATACATGATCGGGCAGATCTACCTGGCGGAGAGGGACTGGCCGGGTAACAACATCAAGTTCTGGAAGACAGGCACCGGCGAGTATACGCAATGGCGCTGGATCCATTATGATATGGATCAGACGTTGACATTGGGATGGCTTTCGGAAAACATGATCCGGAAATGCACCACGGATCAGGGTCCCGGATGGCCGAATCCCGAATGGTCCACGCGCCTGTTCAGGAACCTTCTGGAAAACCGGGAATTCAGAAACCGGTTCATCAATCTGTTCGCCTGGCATGTCAGCACTACCTTCGACTCGGCGCGCGTCATCGCCGTCATCGACAGCCTGGCCGACCGGTTGCGGCCCGAGATCCCGCATCACATCGAAAAGTGGGGAGGCCGCGTGGATCTGACCGGAAAGGCCGCGGAATCCTGGATCCCGCCCACTTTCAGGTCCGTCGAGTCATGGGAAGCCCATGTGGAGAATATGCGGGACTTTGCGCGCAGACGCAGTCCGTACGCGGTGAAGCATGTGAAGGATCATTTCGGGTTGAGCGGGACTTCTATCGTCCGTGTCAGTCTGAATAGGCCCGGATCCGGATTGTTGAAAATGCTGGGCAGAAAAATACCCGAGGATTTTCAGGGGATCTTTTTCAACGACGTGCCTGTGCCGTTCAGCGCTGCGCCCCTGTCCGGCTACCGGTTTTCACACTGGGAGGAGCGCTCCAATGCCGTTCAGAATCGGGTGATCCTTCCAGCCGGCGATGTGTGGAAATACCATGACCGCGGCGTTGATCTCGGGACGACGTGGACCCGGAATGATTATGATGACGGATCCTGGGCCTCCGGACGGGCGCAGTTCGGTTACGGCGATGGCGATGAGTCCACGGTCGTGGATTTCGGGGGGAATCCCGGGGATAAGCACATCACGACCTATTTCCGGAAAACGTTCGATGTCCCGGCCGGCGACCGGACTGTCTCGTGTTACATCAGCCTGCTTGTGGACGACGGCGCCGTTGTGTATCTGAACGGACAGGAGATCGTGCGCATCAACCTGCCGGAGGGGGAGATCCGCTACTCGACGACCACGCCGATATATAATCCGTATGAGAATATTTTCCGGCGGTACGCGGTGCCTGTGGAATTGCTCAACCCGGGTCCCAACACCCTTGAGGTGGAAATACACAAGAACAGCCCGTATGGATCCGACCTGAGTTTCGATTGTACCATGACCGCTTCGTTTATCCCGCAGGCCGGATATCGAACGCATGAGGGATCCGTCATCCAGATGATCCTGAGCGGGGATATCTCCCTGACCGCTTGTTTTGAACCGGACACGGCAAGGCCGAAAAATCCGGTCGTGATCAGCGAGATCAATTACAGCTCCGCTTCCGCAAAAAACACGGAAGACTGGCTTGAAATCTGCAATCCTTCCGGAACCGTCCTGGACCTGACCGGCTGGAAATTGACGGACTCGGACACGAACACCTATTTATTCCCTGACGGGATCCTGTTCGCGCCCGGAGAATATCTGGTCCTGTGCAGGGATGCCGGCCGTTTCCTGGATGTTCATCCGTCGGTCCGGAATGCGATCGGCGATCTCGGTTTCGGATTGGACAGCGGCGGAGAGCGCATCCGTATCTTCGACCCTGAAAACCGGCTGATCGATGAGGTGGATTACAGGGCTGAGACTCCCTGGCCGGGGAATGCGTCCGGCACAGGCTACACGATCGAATTGAAGGATCTGGGGTCGGACAACAATGCGGGCGAAAACTGGGCCGCGGTCCGTCTGTACGGCACGCCGGGAAGGCCTTACATCGCGTCGGATGTTTTACCCGATGACGGGAATCCCGTACCATTGAAATACGCCCTGTACGCCAACACGCCCAATCCGTTCAATCCCTGCACCGTGATCCGCTATTCGATCGGGCAATCCGGAGATGTTCGGCTGACCCTACTGAACACGAAAGGCCAGGAAATCCGGACCCTGAACCAAACCGGGCAGGCTCCGGGCGATCATCAAATCCAGTGGGATGGCAGGGATGATTCCGGCATGCGGATGCCGAGCGGCGTTTATTTCTGCAGGATGCAGGCAGCGAATCATGTCGAAGTCAGAAAAATGCTCCTGCTGCGATAAAGACAAAAAAAGCGGACGGGAGCGGTCATGATTTTCAATGGAGACGTACCTTCCAGGATGGATTGCAGCGAGGCAATGCAATGGGGAACGGAGAGGAATCCGGCAGGGATGCCTGAAAACACTGCACCCAATGGTTTTTTATCCGTTGCCCTTCTTGATTATTGCCGAAAAATTTCGTATATTTAGATATAGATCATATTGCGATCAGCAATTGGAGGATTTTCACGACCATGGAGACCTGCAGTACTCCTACGGATTGCAGGCGATGAAGGCTCACGATTTTTACGTCCCCCCTTTTTAATCGATGATTCTTCCCCCGCCTGTAATTCAAAAATCCATTCGTTTTTAAACACATACGAAGCGTAGCACCCGCGAAAAGCGAGGCGCTATCTTGTCATTGTCCGGTACTACCGCAAGGCGGAACAGATCATGCAGTCCTGTCATGATACCGTCGTATGCGGCCTGTTTCTTTTTGTCTTGTTTTTAGCGCTTTTTGATCAAGAAAGGGAGGTGCGGCCATGGCCCTCAAAATCATACTCATTTTTATTGCAGGCCTGATCATCGACCTGCTCGTGGCGAAGTATACAGGTTACATCGCCTCGAAAAAACGGGGCATGGCCGCCTGTTTGAGCGTCTTGGTCACCATCGCCAATTTTGTCTTCCTGACCCTGCTCCTGAAGGAAGGTATGGGGGACGGTTTATTCAATATCCTGGCATATGCCGGAGGCGGAGGTGTGGGTACGTTTCTGTCCGTGAAGAAGGCCTGAACGGATCTGCTCTCAAGGAGGTTCTACTGTTCAGGAGAATGCCCGGTTATTGCCGGACCCGCGCCCTCTTGAGTCAGATTCAAAGAAAGGGCTGCCCTATTTGACGAGCAGCATTTTCTGAGCCTGCATCTCCCGATTTGTACGCAGGCGGAGAATATAAATGCCCGAATCAACAGGCCGCGCGTTTCCGTCGCAGCCGTCCCAGATCACAGTGCGCACGCCTGCAGGCTGATATTCATCCAACAGGGATCTGATTTCCCGTCCGCTCGAGTCGAAGATTTTCAGTGTGACATGCGATGCTTCAGGCAGGCTGTAGGTGCAGAAGGTGGCTGTATTGAAAGGATTGGGGTAATTGCCATACAGGATCAGGCAGTCCGGCCCGACGAAGGATGCAGGCTCTTCCTTCCGGCTCGTCATGGCACCGCCCAGTTCGATGACTGTGGCCAGAGCGGTTTTGACTATCTCCGCTGCGAAGGCGAAATCCAGGGTTGAAAAGACATCCGAAGGCGTGTGGTAATGAGGATTCTTCAGCGGATTGTTTTCGATGATGCAGAGCGCCGGGAAACCCTGTTCCCGGAAGGATGCGTGGTCGCTGTACCGGTCCGAGTTGATTCTGCGGTAAGCGGTCAGATTTGTATAGGTCTCCGCCATCCGCCCGGCAATCCCGGTCAGCCATTGGGAAGCGGAGTCTCCGTCGATTCGCACGGTCCATTCTCCGGGCTGGGGATAAGCGATCATGTCCATGTTGATCATGGCCTTGATCTTTTTCCCCTTTTCAACCGCTGCCTGGGCATAATGCCGGCTCCCGCAAAAGCCGATTTCCTCCGCTGAAAACGACACAAATTCCAGCGTCATTTTGGGGATCGTTCCGCTGAGCAGCCTCGCCATCTCGACCAGACCCGCGACGCCGCTGGCGTTGTCGTCCGCGCCCGGCGCGACGTTCATGGGATCGTCTTCGGATATGGAATCATAATGCGCGCCGATCACGATCACTGAATCCGGGTATTCGGCGCCGCGGATGATGCCGATGACGTTGGCGCTCCCAAAAGAATTGGAATTTTTCCAGAATATGTAATTGTCGTATTCAGCTTCCCCGCAATAGGCCTGGAAGCGTTGGAGCAGGTATTTTGCGGCAGTCTGCCTTTGCTCGGTGAATTCATACCGCGTTTCGAAACCGCAGAGATCCTCCACCGTGCGGGACAGGGAATCCGCGTTCACGAGCGCAACCCACGCCTCCGCCGGACGGCCTGCGGCATGGGAACGGAAGGCAGGCCAAAAAACCGCGAGGATCAACAGGATCATCCGGGATATCCGCGGCAGAGACAAAGAGGAACTGTTCATTTCTGTTCCTTCAGCAGAATTTTTCACGACCGGAGTTTTCTTCATTCAGGCGTCGGGGGGTTGTGCGCTGCATTCCGGGAGAATCCGGAGCGAAGCTCTGGCCCGATGTCACCCGATCTCCCAGTGAAGCGGATCCATATTTTTGCATGTCCTGGTGCTATCCCCCGGACAGATCCGGCTTGACACGGCTCATTGGATCCGTTCTCATTTTTTGGGAACAGGCTTTTTCCCCGGTCTTTTCTTTGAGGGCTCTTTCTTTATTCGGCTCCCGGCCGCTGCCTCGAGCAGTTTTTCCAACCGGTATCCGGACTTTCGTTCGGCCCGCTCGAATTGCTGCAGTATCCGGTAAGATCCGATAAAAATTTCCCCGCTGCCGGATTCGACCGCAGCGATGCAGAGCAGCCAGTTTAAAAGTTCCTCGAACGCCTCCTTGTTGAACCAGAGTTCATCCTGGTAACGGTTGACCCGGATGAACTGTTGTATACCCGGATCGGACAATAAAAGTTCCAGGATGCGGCCGGGCTTGTCCGGATCCGCAGTCATTTCGAACCAGCGGTTGTTCCGGATCAGGATCTTGATCACGGCAAGGGATTTCCAGGCGTCCGGTTCGGAGAGGCCCGAATCCCTGAAGGATCCAGTCAGGATTTTACCCAGAAGCCATTCATCGATCCAGGAATAGCTCTGTTCCTTCCAGCCGTCCTGCAGGAGCATTTTGCCGAGAAGGTGGGTCCAGCAGTAACCCAGGAGCGCCTGGAAGTTTTTAGCATGGCTCAGGTGCTTCTTCAGCCTCGCAGCAACGGGAGCGGGGATCGGGGTTCGGGATCCGAAAACCGGAAGATTCAAGATCGCCTCCAATTTCGCCAGGATTTCGCGGGTCAGGCTTTCCGCGTCCCCTGAGCCGACCGTGCTGCGGACACGGCCTAAAAATCCGGCGACTTTTGCCTTTGTTTCATCCATCAGCCCCTGATTCAAGGCCTGTTTGGATCTTGTGACACGGGCCGCGAACAGCCTGCGCATGAGGTCCGGATCGGCCAGCTCCTTGAACGCCTGATGCAGCGGCTGCAGCACGATTTCCTTCATCGCCTCATCGATGCTGGGCACGCCTCTGCCGCTGAGATAATCGGCCAGATGGCTGTAGGGATGCCATTCGGAATCCCGGACCTGACGAAAATCCGTGAATACGTGGTACTGATAGGCTGCAAGCTCGATGTACAGCCCCTTTTCCCAGAGCTCCCTGCCGTTCCGGATGTATTCCAGCCCGGCTGCCTGATCCCTGAAAATGATGAAATCCCCGTTTCCCGTTTTCAGTTCCAGCCCCTCGGACAGCGATTTCCGCGCCAGATGCCGCCTGCCTCTGGCGGATTTTGAAAGATACGCCGCAGACATTTTAATCCAGCCGCTCGTCCGGGCGTAACGGTTGTGGAAGATCACCAGACCCCTGTCCTCGCCCATGCGGTTGGAATAGGCGAATACATCCTCGTTGACAGGCCCCTCCGGCGTTGTGAAGTCATAGAGAAGGAAATGCTCGACGCCTGCAAAGAGAGGCCGCTTATGCAGCAGGGGAGAAATCTCCTTTTCATGCCGCCACACGAGATGACCGTCCGGATGTTCGTCCATGTAGGGCCTGCGGTATTCCATCCCGTACTTCTCCCGGAAGCCCTCGATTTGCCCGTGCCCGAACATGGGCAGGCCGGGGAGCGTGGACATGAGCACGCAGATGCCGAAATATTTGTCTCCGTCGCCGAACTGGTCCACCGCTGTGCGCTCGTCCGGGTTGTTCATGAAATTCACGTATCGCTTGAGTATTTCAGGATCGAATTCCAGCGTGTTTTTGATCACCAGTCTGTACTTGGCATTGTCCTCGTCGCGCAGCATGTTCATGAAGGCGCTGTTGTACACGCGGTGCATGCCGAGCGTGCGCACGAAATACCCCTCCATAAGCCAGAAAGCCTCAGCGAGGAGGAGGGTGTCCGGCGCTTCCTTCGCGACCCGGTCCACGACCTCCCGCCAGAATTCCTCGGGCATGGCCCCGTCGAAGCGCTCGCGTGTCATGCCGTGCTCGGCGCGCGAAGGGATGGCGCCGCCGGATCCGGGCTCCGGAACCCAGAGCCTGTGATAGTGTTTTTTCGCCAATGTCATGGCCGCGTCAAACCGGATGACCGGGAACCGGCGCGCCACGTGCAGGATCGTCCGGATGACCGCCTCACGGACCTCGGGATTCAGGTAGTTGAGCTGTGCCGTGTCGTTCCAGGGCATGCTGGTCCCGTCGTTCCCATGATAGATGTAGCGTACACTCCCGGTGTAACGGTCGAGCCGTTTGAACACGACCGCGGCGTCGGAGCGGCTGTAATAGTGATCTTCGATGAAAACGCCTACGCGGGAGTCTGTGGAAACGTCCTGGCCGCTGAATGAGTAGGACGGGAATGGGCTGTCATCCAGGCCGATAAACCAGTCTGGATGCTCCACGACCCATCTGGAATCGATGCTCATGTGATTGGGAACCATGTCGCTCGCAAGCCGGATGCCCCTCTGCCAGGCCCTTTCCTTCAGGTTTTGGTAGGCCGGCTCGCCGCCCAAATCGTCCGCGATCCTGTAATCATATAAGGAGTAGGCGGAAGCTACGGCCTCCGGATTTCCGCACAGCTGCTTGATTTTCTGCGAGGCCTTGCTGCGCTCCCAGAGACCGATGAGCCAGAGGCCGGTGAAACCTCTACGGGCCAGGATGTCCAGTTCCTCGTCCGGTATCTGGTCGAGCCGCAGGATATCCCGGCCGTACTGTCGGGAGAGCTGGTAAAGCCAGACATAGGTATTCTTGGCCATGAGCACCAGCTGCGGCATCCATTCGCGGTCCGGGCTGAACCGTTCGGGTTCCATGCCGAGATGCCTGAAATCATATGCCCGGCTCGGGCCCGGGCCGCCTCCTCCCCAGAGAAACGCCTTCTCCTCCTCCCGCAGAAGATCCTGCGCTCCGAGCAGCCGGTACAGGTATTTGCCGAGCAGAAAACCCCAGCGCGTCCGGATGTACTCCAGCTGGCCGGGCAGCGAATGGGGGATTACGACAGCCGGGCTTCTGAGCATGTCGATCAGGTTCTGATGATCGGGGCCGAAGAAGGGGCGTGCGTCGAAAAAAGACTTCAGGGTCTTCAGGATTGCCGTGTAAACGGTTTCGCCGGCCAGGTCCGAATGGTCGAACAGTTCCAAAAAAGGCGAGAAGGCCGGATTCATGTTTGCGAGCCAGAGCAGCAGCATCTCCTCCAGGGCAATGGCCCGGTTCGGGAAGCCGCCTGTTTCGCCTGCCAGCCAGCTTTCCGCGCTGTCCCGGTTTCTGTAAACAGCCACTGTCGGGAAGGCGTCCGTGAAACGCCTCAGGGCATCGTCCACCTTTTCGCGGCCGAGCGCCTCGTCCAGTTGGGCGAGGGCCTCGATCATGATGGAGGGATTGACCTGCTCGCGGTAGAGATGGACAACGACATGGAGGATCTCGTCGATGAGGCCCATGGCATTGATCTGGCCTGCGCGCACCGTCTGCTCGGGGAATCGCAGGAGATCGCGCTGATTGTTCATCTGATGGGCAAAACGCCTGGCCGCGTGGAAATCGGCCAGAATGACGTTGCCGCTTGAGGCAAACAGCGCGTCTTCGAATGCGTACCGGTCGCGGGCCTTGCGGGAGATGTGGAATTCAAACAGAGGGGGAGGTATCTTGTTTTTCATGACCGCCGCCTTTTGAGTCTGTCCGGATATTCTCCGGGCTTCAGCCCGGTCATCCTGTACGCATTTCTAAAGTTCAGTCCGCATCGCGCGGAGAAGCCGATCGATTGGGTATGCGGGGATAACGGTATTTACCGCACCGTTTTCCTTTCCCCGAAAATCAGGGTCCCGATGCGCACCAGATTGGCCCCTTCCTCTATGGCTGTCCGATAGGATCCGCTCATCCCCATGGACAGGATGGTCATGTCCACGCCGGGTATGTTCTTCATCCGGATGGATTCAAAGCATCTGCGCGTTTCGCGGAAATAGGGGCGCACGGTTTCCGCGTCATCCGAAAAAGGGCCCATGGTCATCAATCCGGACACTCTGACATGAGGCAGGCCGGCCATGCCCTGCAGCAGGGTTTCCAGGTCTTCAGGCAGGACGCCGAATTTCTGGGGCTCGCGGCCGCTGTTTACCTCGATCAGGACAGGCATTGTTTTGCCCAGCGCGGAGGCCTGTTTCTCTATTTCCCGGGCCAGGCGCAGGGAATCCACGGTCTCGATCAGGTCGAAGAGGGCGACCGCTTTTTTGGCCTTGTTGGTTTGCAGATGGCCGATGAAATGCAGGCGCGCACGGCCTGCCAAGAGGGGCGCGAGCGGTTCAGCCTCCTGCAGGTAATTCTCCCCGATGATGGATATGCCCGCGTCAACGGCTTCCAGGACTTCATCCGGAGTGCGGCTCTTGGCTGCAGCCTCGAGATTCACGCCCGGGGGCAGGCCGGAGAGAATGCCCCGAATGTTCTCCCGTATGCTCAAGGATTTTTCCTCTTCGGATCGTCCTGGGGCAGGGCGGCCTTCTGCACTTTCTGGGGATAATCCTGAACCTCTCGGAATACGCGCATGAAATTGTCCCCCCAGATCTTCCGGATCGCGCTGTTCTTGTACCCCCTTTTCATGAGCTCCAGGGTGATGCGGTGCATCTGGGACACGTCCCTGCAGTCGGACAGTTCAGCCCCTCCGTCGAAATCCGAACCGATGCCCACGTGGTCGATGCCCGCCACCCGGACCGCATGGTCGATGTGGTTGACGAGGTCCTCCACGGACGCCAGATCCTCCGGGAACTGCCTGTTGATTTTCTCATAGCGGGTCAGGTATTGTTCCCGCTTTAAATCATCCGTTATGGACATATATCTGCCGTATCTGGCGCGCAGCGCTTTCAGGGCCGCCTCGCGCTCCGGATTTTCAGCCGTTTCCTTGAGATAAAAGGAGCAGAGGTTGATCTGTACGACGCCGCCTTTGCGGGCGAGAGCCAGAAGCATGTCGTCGCTCAGATTTCGCGGGTGATCATATACGCCGCGGCAGCAGGAATGAGAGGCGATCACAGGCGTCCGGGTGGTTTTCAACACATCGTAAAAGGTCGAATCCGACACATGGGACAGATCGATGAGCATCCCCAGCCTGTTCATGACCTGGACGACCTGGTAGCCGAACGGGCTGAGGCCCTGCCAACGCGGTTTCCCGGGATCCGTCGAGGAATCGCAGATCTGGTTGTTTTCCGTATGGCACAGGGTGACGTACCGGACGCCCCGCTGGTGATAATGGGACAGAAGCGATATGTCCTCCCCGAGCGGATATCCGTTTTCGAGTCCGATCAGAATGGCGGCTTTTTTCATTTTCATGCATTCTTCGACATCCTGCGGCGTGAAGGCGATACGGACTTTTTCCGGATGCTCTATAGCCACAAACCGTATCAGACGTATCAGCTCATCCGCCTTCAGCCTGGCCCCCCGGAATCCGGCCGGATCCGTCCTGCCCTGGCTTATGAATGCCGCGAAAAAGACGGCATCCAGCCCGGCCTCCTCCAGGCGCGGCAGGTCCAGCCTGCCGCCGCCGGGCTGATCCCAGTCATGCCGTTCTCCGATTTTCCATCCCTTTCGCGAGAGGTTCAGGGGCGTATCCACATGCGAGTCCAGGTTCAAAATGGAGGCGTGCAGTTTCCTGGCTTTCCTTTCCAGACGCTGCTCCGGGGTCTCCCGGGAACAGGCAGCGAGGAGCAACGTTGCGGTCGAGAGACCGGCGGCAAGACGGATAAGAAACGGTTTCATGATTTGTCTCCGGCAAAACCGAAAATGTTTTCAAATCGCTTGACCGTGCAGGGGCGATGCAGGCGTGCCGCATGCAGTTCCTTGGCCGCATCCGCCTGCACTCAGAAACAGTGTTAATCATCCAAAAATACAGACTTGAATCCTTTTTATCAAGGGAATTCGGTGCCTGGCTCGCAGCCTCAATATTTTCATTGATTCTAACGCGATTTTTTTGTATTTAACCTTAAAAAAGGCGGACTCCGACATGACGAAAAGCCTGAAGGAATTCCAGGCCTTCCGCGAGGCGATGAACAACAGGATTTTAGAATCCGGGAATCTGGACATCAAGCGGTTCTTCGGACTGGATTCCTCCGTTTACCGGGAAGGTGTGCTGGATGTCAAGACCAAGGAACTGATGGGCCTTGTCGCCTCCACCGTGCTGCGCTGCAACGACTGCATCCTGTATCACATCGACCGCTGCGTAGAGGAGGGGATGAAAAGGGCGGAGTTTCAAGAGATCATGGCCATAGCGCTTGTGGTGGGAGGATCCATCACCATCCCCCATATCCGCTATGCCTTCCAGATGTACGAGGATATCGCAGGGAATCATGGATCTCCGTGAAAAACTGTCCCGCATGGGTCCCGCCTTTCCGCAGCGCAGCATGGATTCGAGGCCGCGCATCCGTTCCGACATTCATGTCCATGTATGCGGCGAGATGATGGAAAACGAGAGGGGTGCGTTTTTCCATGCCGTGGAGGTTTATCCCTTTGACCATTGCCACGGCGAAGTTCCGGTCGGGCGGCTGCTCGAAGTCGATCCGTCTGTTTTCGGGATCATCGGCAGGGATCCTGCCCTGGGTGGGCTGGACATGCGCCGGGCGCTTTTCCTGGACACGGAAACGACCGGCCTGGCAGGCGGTACGGGCACGCTTCCGTTCCTCATCGGCCTGGGGACTTATGCGGACAACGGCTTCCGGGTCGAACAGCTCTTCATGCGCGACTGGGACGAAGAGCAGGCCGTGCTCGAGGAATTGCGGTCCAGGTTCGAGAAGGCGGAATGCCTGGTCAGCTACAACGGACGCGCCTTTGATATGAGCCTGATCCATACGCGTTTCCTGCTCAGCCGCATGCGCAATCCCGCCCTCAACCTGCCCCATCTCGACCTGCTCTATCCGGCGCGCCGCATGTGGAGGCGCAGGCTGGGCGACTGCAGCCTGACTTCCATCGAGAAGTCGGTTCTCGGGTTCGAGCGAGCGGGCGACATACCCGGCTTCCTGATCCCGTCCCTGTACTTTGAATATGTCCGCACGGGCCGCGCCGGGAATCTGGCCCCTGTTTTCCGCCACAATCGCTGGGATATCGTCGCACTGGCCGCCCTGTCCGGATTAATGGGGCTGATCCACATGGAACCTGAGGCGCATGTCCGGCATGCCCCTGACTGGATCAGCCTGGGCAGGAGCTATGAACAGGAATTGAGGATCGAGCAGGCGTCCGTCTGTTACAGACAGGCCCTGGATCTGTCTCCCGCCTCGGACCAGAGGGCGGAAATACTGTCCCTGCTGGGTTTCGCGTTCAAGCGCTCCGCGGACTGGACCCGCGCGGTCGAGGTCTGGGAGCAACTGGCTCAGAGCCAGGCATTTTCCATCACGCCCTACGAGGAATTGGCCAAGTACTACGAGCACCGCGCAGCAAATTATCAGGCTGCAGCGGACATCGTCAGGCGGGCGCTGGCGCGCATTTCCGTGCTGTCGGAATTGCGGCCCGAACAATACCTGGAGGACCGGAAGGATCTGGAATACAGGCTGGCGAGGCTCGAAAGGAAAAGCAGGAAATCCAGCCGTTCGTGAAGACTTTTTCGGCAGCAACCGTCCCGCTCGCCGCAATGCAGAGCCCCTATCAAGCATGGAGGAGGGCAGCGCCATGATTTTCATAAAACTTTTTTCCAAACTGATCAAGATTCTCAAATCCGGCGATTCCCCCTCGCAGATCGCCTGGGGATTCGCGCTCGGATCCATACCGGGCCTGACGCCGCTTTTCTGCCTGCACAATGCAGCCGTGCTGTTTCTCCTGCTGGTCCTCAATGTCAATTTCGGCGCCGCCCTGCTGGCCCTGGCTGTGTTCAGCCTTTTCGCCTGGCTTCTGGATCCCATGTTCCATGCCGTCGGATACTGGGCGCTCGCGCAGATCCCCGCCCTGCAGCCTTTGTGGACATCCCTTTACAACGCCCCAGTCGCACCGCTGACCCGGTTCAACAACACGGTGGTGATGGGAAGCTTCCTGGTGTCCCTGGTCCTGCTGTTGCCCGTCTTTTTCCTTTTTCGAGCACTCGTGCTGAAGTACAGGAATTCCTGGGATGACAAGATCGAGAAATGGAAAATCGTCAAGGCGGTCAAGGCGAGCAAATTCTATGATCTCTACATGAAAGTCAAAGGATTGGAGGGATAGAGCCATGAGATGGATCCGGTGGAAGGGACTCATTCCCCTGCTCGTCATCATCGCCCTGGTCGTTGTGGTTTCCCTGTTTTTCATGGACAAATGGATGGAAACCGGCATCGAAAAAACAATGGAGGCCGTGACAGGAGCCAGGGTGGAGATGGATGGATTTCATTTCAATTTGTTCAAGATGACCCTGAAATGGGACAGGCTGCAGGTTGCTGATCCGCGCAGCACGATGCAGAACATCATCGAGACGGACCGCACGGCGTTCCGCATGAACACCGCCGCCATGCTGAGAAAAAGGACGGTCATCGAGGAGATGACGCTTTCCAATCTGCGCACGGGCACGCAGCGGAAAACGGACGGCGCCCTGCCCAGGAAGCCGGAAAAACCGAAGGCGGATTCCAGGCCCGGCCCCTTCGACAAGCTCAAGGCGCAGATGGCCGAACGCGTGGCGAAGCTCCCTGTACTGCAGTTCGATCCCTCCTCCATAAAACGAAAACTGAACCTGGATTCCCTGATCGCCGTCGCGGATCTGAAAATGCCCGCGCGACTGGATTCGTCGAAGCACAGGGTCATGGCCGTGTCCGCGGATTGGGAAAATTTCTACAAGGGGTTCAGGCCGGACAATGATCTCGAGAAGATACGGAATGATTTCAATTCCATTGATCCTGGAAAACTGAAAACAGTACCTGAACTGATGTCCGCCCTCGACAAGGTGCAGGCCGGCCAGAAAACGTTGAAGGCCATTCAGGACACGATCAGGACGCGCAGGGACCGTATCAAAACGGATTTCGACCAGTTGAAAGGATACGCCGCATCCCTGGATGACTGGTACAAGGAGGATTTCCATTCCGTCATGGCCCTGGCAAAACTGCCGGACCTGAGCGTGAGAAACATCGGCATGATGCTGTTCGGGAAAAGCATGGTGCATGAAATCGACAGGATTTTGGGTATCGTTCAAGCTGTGCGGAGCTACATGCCAAAGAAGAGCGGAATTCCCGAAAAAGAAAAGCCGCAGCGGATGAAGGGACAGGACATCCTGTTCCCGAGCCGCCATGCGTGGCCCAAATTTCTCATCAGGAAAGTTAACGTTTCCGGGCAGACCGGAGAGACGGATGAAGCGCAGGGCCTCATGCTGACAGGCGAAGCCTCAGACATCACATCGCAGCCCTGGGTGATCGGCAGGCCGACAAAGCTGTCGCTGAACGGGAAAAAGGGCGACGGCCGGTCTCTGAGCCTGACCGGGAATCTGGATCATACAAAGGACATCGAATCGGATCAATTCCATTTTAAAATGGACCGGGTCAGCCTGAACAATTTCGGTCTGGCTGAATCGGATTATCTCCCGAAGACGATCAAAAAAGGCCTGGCGGACGTGAACGTCAACGCGGATTTCACAGGCGGCAGGACGGCTGTGCGCCTTGCGGTTGCCGCCAGGGGTTTGGATTTCGATTTTCCGGAGCAGGCTTCAGCAAACAAGTTCGTGGACATCACCCGGGACGTGATGCGCAGAATGGATCTCATCACGCTGGACACGCGTCTGATCGAGGAAGGCGGAAAGTCCGATTTCCGTATGGATTCGAACCTGGATGAACGGATTTCGGCTGAGCTGAAGGCCATGGGATCACAGGCCCTGGCAGAGGCGGAGGGAAAGATCAGGGGCAGGCTGGACGGCATGGTCTCTGGAAAGAGAACCGAATTGAACGGCCTGTATGGCGAGAAGCGCGGCCTGATTGAAGGAAAAATCCAGGAATATGAAAAGAAGGCGGACGAGTTGCGCATGGCCGTTGACGCCAAGATCGAGAAGATCAAGGCGGACATCGAGGCCAGGAAGAAGCAGGAGGAGGACAAACTGAAAAAAGGCGCGAAGAATTTACTGGACGGTATGTTGAAATAGGGGTTGACCCCGGCGTCCTCATGTTCAACCCGGCTGACTGCGACCAGGGGGAGGGAAAGATGAGAATAACGTCTTTGATTGAGAACACCCGCTTAAAAGACAGAAAAGACTTGAAAGCTGAACATGGATTATCCCTTCATGTTTATCGCGGCAACCAACAAATTCTGTTTGATATCGGCGCAACAGGCGCGTTCGAGGATAATGCAGTGAAATTGGGAGTCGATATCCGGCAAGTGGATAGGGTGGTCATTTCCCATCATCATTTTGATCATGGCGGCGGACTGGTCAGGTTCCTGGAAGTGAATCAAAGGGCCAGGATATACCTGCGGCGATGTGATCAGAGGCAGTACACCTTCAGGGCAATGGGCATCCTCAGGAAAGATATTGGATTGGACAGGAGTTTGTTCGAAAATCATGCGGACCGGTTTGATTTGATTGACCCATTTACAGAGATATCGCCTGGAGTGTTCATCCTCACCCAGATAGAAAAACCATATCCTCTTCCCAAAGGCAATCGGCACCTTTTTGCACAGAAAGGCAACATACGCCGATTGGACGATTTTGATCATGAATTGATCATGGTGATCAGGGAGGAAAAGGGATTGGTCGTATTCACGGGTTGTTCTCACAGCGGCATACGGAACATGATCGAAACGGTCGTGAAGCAATTTCCGAAAGTTCGGATCAAGGCTGTTTTTGGCGGATTTCATATGATCGGCCTGCCGATTTTGAACACAATGGCCGGCAGCAGGAAAGAAGTGGAAGAACTTGGGAAGGAAATGTTGAAATATCCCATCGACAAGTTATACACGGGACATTGTACGGGTATGAAGGCTTATCGGATTTTGAAGCGTGTCATGGGAGATCAACTGGAACTTTTTCCGACAGGCAGCCGCATCGAAGTGTAGAGAACCGGTCAAGCCGTTGTCGAAGCGGGGCCACCGTTGTTGTTCAGTATGTTGTTTTACCATTCAATCCCGCGGTCTGCAAGCGCATGAAGCCGGTTTTTCGTGAAATGCCGTATTGAATCTGACAGCGGGCGCATTCTCCCCGAGGCTTACTGAGGGGAATGCCCCGGGCCTTGACCCGGGGTAAGCGAGCGAATACAAACAAAATTTTCTCTCTAGATCGAAGATTCACCGGCAGCTCGCAGCCGGGGAGCTTCAATCTGTCCGTGAGCGCATATCCTGTGGCTTGCTTCCGGGAGCTGCATAGGCAGCAAAATTCTTCACAGCCCTGTGTTTGCACGATACAGTCAGACTTGAGCGGATTTCGCCCGGCCCGGAGGGCACAGCTCCGTAGCGATTCGAATATTTCGGGAACGACACCGCCCCCCAAATGGGCGGACACGGGGGTCCGCCCCTACAAATCAAAATAAACACCACTTCATAGCCTCATACAGCGTGATGTCCGTCATCTCAAAACGCTCCGGAGCGCGGTTCAGGATGCGGATGACCTGCTGCATCTCTCTGAACGAGGCATTCATGACAAGGCGATAATTTTTCTCCGGGTCGAAGGCGATGTCCTTTGCGCCGGGCATCAAATGGGCCCAGGATCCTTCCTTCAGAGTCTCCTTCCTGAGAAGATCCAGATCCGTTCCCTTCAATTCCAGTACAGCCAGTTTCGTATTCATGTCCAGAGACGCGATATCGGACCAGCGGGTCAATCCTGCGGCCGCCAGTTCCAACTGAAGCGGCGCTCCCTGCAGCATCATCGCAAAATCAGAACCCAGCGCCCTGCGCATGGATTCCGCGATTCGGGCCATCATGGATCCATATGCCGCATCCTTTGCCCCGATCACAGCGGACTCTTCGCAGGCCGTGTTCCATTTCCACCTGCTGTCGAAGCTCCGGGCCCTCATGATTTTGGGCGGATCATCCTGCACGATGAACAGGTCAAGGACGTTGGGTTGTTCCCCCTGGAACTGCAGGAGGAATGGATTGGGCCTGTAAAAAGCGGGCTGGTCCGCAGCCACCCAGTAGATGAGCCTGCCTGGAGACAGGGGATTGTAATGATACAGCCCGGCCATGGCATTGGCCCGCGGGATGCGCATGCCGTCCGAGCAGATGATTTCCTCAGCGAACCGGACAGGCAGCCGGTCCGCCATTTTTTCCACCAGCCGGTTCTCTGAAGCCCTGCCGATGAGGACCAGATTGCATTCCGCCAGATCCACGTCCGTGACGGAGGTGTCGGGCTTTGTCCGCAACCGCCCGTACAGGATGTGATGGCTCGGCACGCCGTCCTTGATGTCCCCCTGATCCCCGGCCCACATGGGGTTCATGCTCTTGCTTGCTGCTGCTGCGGCTCTTGCCATGGCCCTGTTCGAGGAATCGCTTCCGGACGTGCCGTACACGATGAGCAGCGGCTCGCCTGCGTACAGGTTGAACACGCCTCCGGGGGTGCGCAGGGCGAATTCAGCCGGATGCGTCATTTCGTTCTTGACGGACCAGATTCCTTTTTCCCAGTTTACGAACAGGTTTTCCGGAAGCGGAGCCGGAGTGTCGATCAGAAGCCCGCCGTTCACGCATACGCGCAGGGTTTTCCCTGCGTCGATCGGGGAGGCCGGCAGGTTGATTTTCAATGTCTGTATGTTTTCCAGAACCAGATACAATTCGTTCCCATCCCCGAGTTCAGCCCTGAACCGTGCGGAGCCCGGCTGAGACCCCCATTCCGCGATTTCAAGCCAGTAGGCCCGGCTGGCCTTTCTGTCAACAGCCGTGTAATCGATACGCCGGACATTTCTGAAATCAGGCCTGACCTGGCTGATGAACCATTCCTGGCCGCGTCTGTTTCCGTCCGCGTAATTCCACGCCGCATGCTGTAATCCGTTCGTTTCGTCGAGCACCACGCGGCCGCCTGCTTCCAGCAGCCTCCGGAGAGGAGCCCGGGATGCGAGTACGGGTACAGTCGGGTCGTCCTGGCTGTGCGTGGAATAAAGGGGCACGTGCAGCGCATTCAACACCGGCTGATCCGAGCCGTATCCGCACACAGGTCTGCCGGACGCCCAGCGGTCCGGGTAGCGGGAAGAGAGCTTGAACGTGCCCCCGCCTCCCATGCTGCCGCCGGTCAGGTGAATTTTCCTCGTGTCTATGCTCCAATGGCCGCAGACATAATCGACCGCGTCGAGCACGTCGGCTTCGGAAAGGCTGCTGTATCCTCCGCCCCTGGCGCGGCCCAAGACATGCAGTTCGAAGTAATCCGGGTTGCTGATTACGCCGCCTGAATATCCCATGTGATTTCCCCCGTATCCGTGCATGACCACAACAAGGGGATAGGATTTCCTCCGATCATATCGCGTCGGGATGGCGATTTTAAAAGGCTGGCCCGTATCGTCTGCGCGTGAGGAATAGGCCCACTCATGGACTCCGGAGAGGGAGTCCAGGGCCTTCGGATTTTCGCGAACCGTCCGCGTCCACCGGTCGAGCCTGAGCGCAGACTGAAGGAAGCGGTCGGAGTCCCTGCCTTCCCGCTCCCTGTACCAGGATGCGAGAAACCGCAGGTACTGTATCCATCCCTTGTAATCCAGGAATGAACGGTCGGAGATCAGGGCATGCGCGTTTTCGAAAAGGGATCCTTCCAGCGCGGCCGGTGCGCCGCTGATGAACGTTTTCTCCGCATTGAATTTCCTGCCGTCAAGGTCGGTCAGTATTGCTGCAGCCTTGTAGAATCCGGGCTCAAGGGATAGGGATACCGGCGCATCGAGCGGGCGGTCCGAAGCCTCGACCCTGCGGCCGCGGCTGTCCGAGACGACGATTCGGACGCGCAGGTTTTTCCGCAGCGCATCCTCAGGCCCCAGGTCCGGCAGCAGGTCAGGCGCATCCCTGCCCGCTGCAGGGCGGGTACGGATCTGCAGCGCGGGACGGAGGACGATATCATCCACGAGGAATGCATTGGTCCCCCAGGCTGTTTTCAGGACGAGTTGCATTGAGGACGGGTCGGCATCCGGCGGAACCGTAAAAAAATCCGACAGCTCCTTCCAGTCGCTCTTGTCGCAGTCCACGCGGCCGATCGGGATTTCCTGCTTCCTGTCTCCCTGCAGGCATCGGAACAGGACGTCCGCCTGGCCCCAGCCGAGCTCTGCGTTGCGGAACCAGGCCTCAAAAAGATAGGTGTGGCCGGGCCGAGTCATTGCGGAAACATCGAGCAGTATTCCATCGCCTTCCTTCAAAGGACGGAAGATGAGGGACTGTTTCCCCTGATGAGACGCTGTCCTGAACCATTCAAATCTGCAGGAGTCCGCTTCGCTCCAGCCTTCGAGGGATTCCTTCTCGAAACCGGCGTTGTCCAGCAGATTGATGGTCTGGGAAAACGAGGCGGCATTCCACATCAAAAGGCAGAACATCGCTGTGAAAAACATAAAAGCACGGCATTTGGACATTTGTCGCTCCTTCTATTTGGACTTTCATTACGTTCTTTCTTGGGATGACACCGGGATTGCACCCAAGAATCCCGCTCTGCCGGGACATCAACCCGCTCCTGGATTCCCGATCAAACATTTCGGAAACGACACCATCTGCCGGACGCTGCTTCCAATACCTTAAAAACGTCATCCCCGCGATCTTTCAGCGGGAATCCAGGGGAAGGGGCGGGCGTATTTTCCCAATAAAGCCTTTACCGGATCAGTACCATCTTCCGGATTTCCGACCGGCCTTCCAAATGGATACGGATGACGTAGACGCCGGTAGCCAGTTCTGAGCCGTCCAGAGTGACGGAATGGAAGCCGGCGGCCAGCCTTCCCGGCCGGATGGTTTTCAGACATCTGCCGATCGCATCATAAAGGGTCAGTTCCGGTTCTCCCGGTACGGCCAGCATGAACCGGACGCGTGTCGTGGAATTAAACGGGTTCGGATAGATCGCCAGGTCCTGCATTCCGGGGACAGGTGCGCCGGATATGGATGACGACGATTCTTCAGCAGCGAGGCTTCCGGCCCAGTCTCCTGCTGTCAGGATTCTCTGATTAAAAATCCTTTTGGAAAATTTTCCGTACCGGATGGTCATGCCCGCGCCGAATGTGGCAACGCGGCAATCCGATGGGATGAAAAAGTTGTCCTGTCCGGACCAACTGTTGTTCTGGAAGGACAGGGTTTTCGAGCGTGCGATGCCCGGATCCCAACCGATATGCGGATGCATGACGTAATCCAGTCTCGCCGGTTCAACGGAAAACACCGGATTGACGAGCACCTCCATATTCAGAGTATGATTCTGTCCGGGAGCGAGGACTGCCGGTGTGATTTCCAGGTCGATGCGGGGAAGCTGCATATTTTCATCCGCAAGCAGGACTGTGATGGTTTCGTTCTTCAGGATCTGCCCTTCCGAATCCAGGAAGGTGAAGACCAGTTCCGCATCCTCGGGATCCGGACCTGACGCGCCATTCATTTCATCTTTATAATAGCCGTCTTCAATCAATGAAGCGGACACCTGAATGCCGTTCCGCTGTACGGTGAATGACGCTGCGCCGTCCGCTGCGAAAATTTCCACGGGGACTGCATCGGAATAGATCCCTCCGTTTTTCGGGTTGACAATGACGGCTTTATTGTATGCCGCGAATGCGTTCCATGCAGGTCTGGGAGTTCCGTAATGGTCCGAGGCGTTCGAAAACGCAATCAGCCCGAACCATTCCTCAGGGCTCGAGTCGTGATTCCATTCGTTCCCGGCCTTGAACCAGCCGTCATGATACTGGAAAATACATCCCCCCTGGGCACCGGCATCGATCAATCCGCGGTACATGAGGAGATCTCCTTCGGCCTGCTCTTCCTCCGTGTTGCCTCCGTATCCATACTGCCCGCCCGTGTTCCCCGGGGAAACGGAGAGCCCGAACTCTGTGATGACCATGGGCATTTCCGGCGAACGCCGCGATTTCAGAAAACGCAGGAAACCGGCGTATCCGTGCGAATGGCTGAGCGTGACCGGATTGTAGATATAGGCGTTGTATGCAGTCATATCGAACAGATCCATGTCGATAAAATCGCCGATCATGGTGTTGGCGAAGGAGACGGGCACGCCCCGGTGCCTGCTGTGTATCAGATTCATGATCAGGTTCCAGAGGCTGACCAGTTTT